>CAZDUT010000188.1:0-6189 GCA_964508695.1 uncultured Alteromonas sp. | reverse complement strand
ACTGGCACGAGATGATGAGCGATCCTAAACAAAAGATCGGTCGCCCCCGTCAGTTGTACACTGGCTACAGCAAACGTGAATATACGCCAATTAACCGCTAAGGTTAAATTCCGTGTATAAATAAATAGCGCCCCCTGGGCGCTATTTTTGTTAGAGGACTTTTTGAATGCCCTATTCTGCTATCGGGCTTGGACTTGCCGGTCTGATCCCGTTCGTGTTTATGCCACTGGCCATTACTCTCGACTGGCTTGCTGTGTCACAGGCCGCCCGTTATTTTACGCAGTACTCAGCGGTTCTTCTGTCATTTTTTGGCGGGATCCACTGGTGGGATGCAATTAACCAGTTTCGAGTCAACCATCAGCTTTACGTTGCCATGCTACCGACCATCATTGGTTGGTTGTGTCTGGTATTTAGTGGCAGCCCGGTCGTACTGGGTGTGTTATCACTAAGTTATCTTGCGATCCTGGTTTATGACAAATTTACACTGGCTATGCCTAAAGCGCTGATAATGGGATATATGAGCCTGCGGATGGCGCTCACAACTGTCGTGGTAATCACCCATGCATGGATGATTTTTCTGCTTACATGATCCCTTGTAGGTGGCATCACCGACGCCGGCATAACAACACTACCGGCGTCAGTCTTTATCCAGCCTTCAACGCGTCTTATTGCACGGTAAGCGCCCTATCAGCGACAAGCTGCCTGGTGCGTCGAGCGAGTCATATCTCGAAACCCAGGGAGATTACGCCAGCTTACCTGTCTGGTAGTCCTGAAATGCTTGCTGTATTTCAGCCTCCGAATTCATTACGAAAGGACCATACTGTACGACCGTCTCACCAATTGGTTGTCCGGCAACAAGCAATAATCGCCCTGTGCCTGACAGCGTAACGGAATCGCCCTCACCCAGCACGCCTAATTCACCGATGGCCAACGGGGTGCCCTGCACCGAAACATTCCCATCAAAGCAATAAACAAACGCATTGTGCCCAGCCTTGACAGGCAGTGTCAGCTCGCCATCAATGGATAAATCGGCGAACAGCGGATCAACCGGGATCCCCGCTACAGGCCCCCGTTCAGCAAATAGTTCTCCAGCCAGTAAACGTATTGTATGGCCTTGCTGCTTAATTACCGGAACCTGTTCTGGCTTAATATCCTGATAACCGGGCTCAGACATTTTGTCCTTTGCCGGCAGGTTTACCCAAAGCTGAAAGCCCTTCAGTAAGCCTTCCGACTGTTCGGGCAATTCCTCATGGATGATCCCTTTACCCGCATTCATCCACTGAATGCCACCCGGCTCTATCACCCCATCATTACCCACCGAGTCACGGTGCCGCATACGTCCTGCAAGCATATACGTCACCGTCTGGAAGCCCCGGTGTGGGTGTGATGGAAATCCTGCGACGTAATCTGACGGCGCGTCGGAGCCAAAGTAGTCGAGCATCAAAAATGGATCGAGACGCGGCAAAGCCTGCTGCCCCAGAATTCGGGACAATGAAACCCCGGCGCCATCCTGTGTATCAACACCCTGAACGGTTTTAATGATCTTACGCGTCATTTATGCACCTCGTTGATGCGGTTCATTTAAGCCAAGTTCCGGACCGGCCGGAATAACCTGTGTAGGATTAATCATAGTATGGCTGTAATAATAGTGCCGTTTGATGTGATCGATGTTTACGGTGTCGGCCACCCCCGGGTACTGGTACAACTCACGCAAATACCCGTAAAGATTTGGATAGTCTGCAATTCGCCGGATATTACATTTAAAATGGCCGTGGTAAACAGCGTCGAAACGAACCAGTGTGGTGAATAATCGCCAGTCCGCCTCGGTTATCGCATCGCCGGTAAGGTAACGCTGTTCGCCGAGTCTGACTTCGAGACTATCGAGGGCATGAAATAACGCTGATACGGCTTCTTCATAGGCCTCCTGGGTCGTCGCAAAGCCCGCTTTGTATACCCCGTTATTAATGTTGTGATACACCAAGTCATTAACAGCATCGATGTCGCTGCGTAAATGCTCAGGGTAATAATCCGTGGTGTCCCCGGTCAGTGAATTAAACGCACTATTGAACATTCTGATGATTTCAGCCGATTCATTATTCACGATGGTCTGAGTCTTTGTATCCCACAGCACCGGCACCGTGACCCGGGTGGTAACCTTGGGATCATCTTTGACATACAGTTCCCGAAGATAGTTCTGATTATATAGCTTATCTCCCGTCGCACCAGGGTACTCACCAAACTCCCAGCCGTTCTCCAACATTTCGGGATGTACCACAGAGACAGCGATATGCGGTTCAAGCCCTTTCAGTTTTCTGAAAATCAAGGCCCGGTGTGCCCACGGGCAGGCCAATGAAACATAGAGATGATAACGTCCCGACTCTACGCCGAACGTGCTGTTTTCATCATCACTCACCCAGTCCCGATATTGTGACGCCTGACGTTCAAATTTGCCGCCAGTACTGTCCGTGTCATACCACTTATCCTGCCATTTACCATCAACCAGTAAACCCATTGTTATTCTCCAGAGTCTGCCATGTAAGCAGTTAAACACATGACGAGTACAACGTAATACAGTAACTTTCGGATTGTTTCTTCGATTAAACCGAACGATATAATGACGGTTACAGCTTATCGACCACGGTCCTGGCGATGGGCATGGCGCTGGTTGCCGCAGGAGAAGGTGCATTAGCCACGTGCAGCACCCGCTCTGAACGGACAAAATGAAAATCCTGCATCAAGGTACCGTCATGCCTTACTGCCTGTGCCCGGATCCCACTGCGGTAAGGCGCAAAATCGTTAGCGGTCACCGACGGACAATATTTCTGAATTCGCCGGGCATACGCCTGCTTACTGATACTGGTGATCAACTCACTGACCACGGCCTTTCTGAAACGCCACAGTAAAGGATACAATCCGGAAAAGCGTAACAACCGGTACCATTCCTTGGGTGACACCGATATGCGCTCGTAGGCTTCCCTGCCACTGGCCAATACTGCGTTTGGCCCCACGGTAGTGTAACCGCCAATCATTCGGGTTAGGTGAACACCAAGAAAAGGCATGGCAGGATCTGGCACCGGGTAAATCAATCTGGCAGTCACGTCGTCAAAGCGTGAGGACAACCTGAAATATTCGCCTTTAAATGGCAAAATTGAAAAGTCACAGGGCAGTCCCTGAGCGCGAATCAGTTCATCAGACATAACGCCGGCACAGCAAACCAGATTGTCACACAGCATGGACGTCGGCTGATGCTCCCTGACAAGTGAAAGCCTTACGCCGTCGCTCTGCTCCTCAATAGCAGTAACTTCGGTGCCGGTTATCAGAGAGAAATTGCGGTTTTTCTGACAATTTGCGAGCATGTGACGGGTGATAACGGCATAGTCAGTGATGCCTGTATGGCGGACAAATACCCCTTCGCTGCCACGGATCGCCGGCTCTTCACGCGAAAGCATTTGAGCGCTCCACCGCTCAGGCTGTAAGTCATTTTGCTGGCAGTTGGCGTACAATGTTTCAAGCCGTTCCGCCTCCTGGCTGTCCGTTGCGACGATGATCTTGCCACACTGCTCATAGGGCAGGTCATGCTGACGGCAGTAGGCCAGCGTCGCATCAAGCCCCTGACGGCAAAATGTGGCTTTCAACGATTCTGGCGGATAATAGACACCGGCATGAATCACCCCGGAGTTTCTGCCGGTCTGATGAGCTGCAGGATGAGGTGCTTTTTCGACGAGCACCACTTTTTTACCGGGATAGCGACCTAAATAATCTCTGGCCACAGCTACGCCAATGATACCGGCGCCGACAATAACCAGATCGGCATGAGAAGGAATAGTCAATGATGTCAGTCCGCGTGATTCAGTACTCGTAGTCCTAACTGCATCACAGATGCTTGAAAAATACTACCAGTCTGCGATCATTCGCGGCCTTAACGCGCTCCTTTGGTCACCGCCAGAGGAAATGGCATACTGAACGAACGAATTGCAGGTAACGTGTACATGAGTGATAACCCACGCTTTGGTGGAATTACCCGCCTTTATGGGCCGGCTGGCACAAAAACGCTCGCCAACAGCCATGTTGCGGTGGCTGGCATTGGCGGGGTTGGAACCTGGTGCGCTGAGGCGCTGGCCAGAAGTGGTGTGGGCAGCCTCACACTGTTTGACCTCGATGATGTCTGTATCACCAATACTAACCGCCAAATTCACGCACTCAGCGACACTATCGGTCGTCCCAAGGTTGATGTGATGCGCGAACGGCTGCTGGCAATTAATCCCGAGCTGTGCGTGAATGCTACAGAGGATTTTGTTACCCGGGATAATGTCGCAACCTACCTCAACGACAGCCTGGATGCGGTAATTGATGCCACCGACAGCATTACAGCTAAAGCCGCAATTATTGCCCACTGTAAGCGTAATAAGCTCCCTGTAGTCACCGTCGGAGGCGCCGGTGGACAGATTGATCCGACCCAGGTCACACAAGGTGATCTGGCCAAAACGACGCAGGATCCCCTGGCCGCAAAATTGCGCAGTGAGCTAAGACGTCATTACGGGTTTAGTAAAAACCCAAAGCGGCGCTTTGGTGTGACCTGTGTGTACTCCACTGAGCAACTGCGCTACCCGCAACCGGATGGCAGTGTATGTTTTAATAAATCGGCAATGGAAGGCGGCACACGACTGGACTGCGCGGGCGGTTTCGGCGCCGTCACCATGGTGACGGCCACATTCGGTATGGTTGCCGCAGCCTGTGTTGTTAACCGGTTAACGGGACAAAAATAGACATCCCCGCTGAACTCGCGCACAATCAAAAAAAACGGAGAGCGTCATGAAGTCAACTGAATTAAACACGTTAATGCACGATACGGCCGATGATGCGGTCAAAATAGCCGATGAAGAGTTCTCTGTTGAGCTTGACCATTCCCAGCACAGCGTCACTAAAGTTGATGACATCCTTTCGTCGTTCCTCAGTAAATACAGCGACGAAACGCTGGAGGACTCGGCAGTCTTTACCCTCTGCAATGTATTTGGTGCCTACACCGGTGAAGTTTTTCGCAAAACCTATGGCGGAGAATGGCGTTACGACAACAGCAACCCGGATGCACCCTACGTGTTACTGGAAGTGGGTAGTCGTTCTTATTCGTTCGCCGGGATTTGTTATGAGCGCCTCGTTAACGACAGCGAAGTGACGGTCAAAGAGTATTTCGATAACGCGGTTGCCCAACACAGCCATTAAGCTAAGTCGCTGCGCCTGTCACCGGGAGCGGCTCTGTTTAGCTGTCTGTCTATTTACCCGGCAGTTGCCAGTCTGAAATCATCCAGCGCAGGTGTCGACTGCGAAGTACACAGTAAATCAGTGCGAAAAGCAGGATTAGTTTGCCACTGCTGTACGCCGAAAACTGCCAGTCCAGCAATGCTTCTGTGCGAATTTGAATAACCAGACTCAATAGCAGACCGGTAAGAAGAAGTGGACGCAGCAGGCGTATCCACCCAATGTACTCATACTTCCACAGCCTGTCCCGCTGACTAATAAGCATTGCCGATATTACCAGCGGCAGCGTTGCCACAAGGTTTGCTCCCAGGAGCAAACGGTCAGGATAGAAAATCTCAAGCAATGTTGAAGTTTGCGAGCGACTGGCCAGCGAAAAGATCAACAACACCCAGTCTGCGCACGCCAGCCCGATTAACCAATATAGCCAGCGTGGTGGTAAAATTCGGCCGGCTTCGTCATAACAATGCAAAGGCAACTTCAACATTCTGCGGGTGTTTGCTCCTAACCAATAAAACGTTCGCCGATAAGAGACGCGCGAGTATACCCCATTCCCCAAGGTGTGTAAGCAGGCCAGTTTACGACAACCGCCTGTAATTACGCGCTGCGTTTACCGTGAATATATCCACCGTTGTGCCAAGCTGGTCAGCACACACCTGACAAGTGTCGCCCTGCTAGCAGTACTAGCAGGCTGGCGATAAGCCAGGAAACTACTGTGAACGGCCTGAGAATTCGGTATAATCCGCGACCATTTTTATAATCACCGTATTCAGGTTATCGCATCTATGACAGTAGAACGCTTCTCTCCCAAGCAAACCACCACGTCTTCAATTCCGGTGAAAACCCTTGAAGCGAACCGTAATATGTCGCCGGCTACCGGTAACCGTATCGGTTTTGTCAGCCTGGGCTGTCCGAAAAATCTGGTCGACTCAGAGC
>CAZDUT010000187.1:0-6214 GCA_964508695.1 uncultured Alteromonas sp. | reverse complement strand
TATACCGGTTATTAAGCGGCTAGTGCGTAGTTTTCGTCGTTTGCGACTATTTAAAGCGGATTTTTTAAGAGGCAATCCGCACCTCTGCATGCACCTCCGGCGTCCTAAGTCCTGTCGAATCCTAATCAGCCCCTGAGGAACCTGTTTCCAGGTATTTGAGCTATCAGATATTTTTACCTGACAGCGAACTTCCAATTCTACAGCTAATCGGCCACCGGCACAACTCACATATGCCGGCAGCTGCTCACAGAGTGAGCGAACGATCGCGGGCACTTCCTGTGCACATAGCTATGACAACCAGAATAACTAAAAGTGCCTAAAAAAAGACAAATTAGTTCGAAGTTGTCTATCAAAAACACCAGCAGTCACGTTGGCCTTAACTATAGTTACCTATTGTCGACGAAAAGAGACCATAATCATGAAAATCATAATGTTCGTAGTAGTCGCAGTAGGCACCCTGTTCAACACCGCGTTAGCGAACCCTCCCCAGGGGGTAAGTGGCAATGTGACAGTAGTCAATCCAGAATCCTCTCCGGTACCGGTCAATGTCACCAACACCTCCGAAGCACAATACGTGCGTATTTTGTTAGGAGAGCGACGTGATTGTACACAACAAACCTGCACTGACACGCTCGGCACCTCCACGTATCAGGTACCAGAAGGCAAGGCGTTACTCATTGATGAGGTGACTGTGCAGGAGCTTTTCAATGGTCTGAGCGGATTAGCCCTGCTTAGCATTACCGGCGTGCCGGAGCAAATCCAGCTGCCGACTATCGGTGAGTTGAGCGTCATTGGCAACCGCAGCTATGTAGGACGGCGCACCGCTATTCACACCTCGGGATACGTGTCGGTGGAAGTCATTTTTGAACAGGCCCCGTCGGGTTTAGTCGCCATTAACGCTATCGTGTTTGGGCGGCTTATCGATCAGCCGTCTGAACTGATAGATTGTAACCCCGACAGCTGTTTTAACTGATCCCACGACGCTAACAACAGCGGCCGGTAACCTGCATTTTGCCTGGTCATCAGAAAACGAAAAGAAGTTTGCCTCGACAGGGGTGAATTTATCGGTAATTACGATTACAGTAGCGTAGTTTATTTGAAGCTCAATGGATGTAATGCGCAAAGATTCTGCACTCTATACCCCGTATGATTTTTCTGGTGGCAAACAGGCGCCCAACCGCCTGGTGAAGGCGGCAATGGAAGAAAATATGGCAGCGCCGGGAAGCATGCCCGGCGATGCACTGCTTAGTCTGTACCGTTATTGGGCGCATGGCGGGCTGGGGATGATTATCACCGGCAATGTCATGATCGACAGGCTGGCTATGACCGGGCCTGGTGGTGTTGCACTGGAAGCAGACACTCCCATCCAACCCTTTAAACGCTGGGCGAATATCATTAAGTCAGGTGGTGCGCTGGCGATTATGCAGCTTAATCATCCCGGCAGGCAGGTGTTTAAGGCAATGCAGGGGAAAGCCTTGGCACCGTCGGCAATTCCGTTGTCGATGGGCCGCCATTCTAAGCTTTTCGCCACGCCCCAGGCGATGACCTGTGAAGATATCCATGATGTTTGCCAGCGCTTTGTTAGCAGTGCGACGCAGGCAATGCATGCTGGCTTTGATGGAGTAGAAATTCATGCTGCCCATGGTTATCTGTTAACCCAGTTTCTTTCTCCACTTACTAATCATCGCCAGGATGAGTGGGGTGGGTCACTGATGAACCGGGCGCGGTTGCTTATCAATATTGTCAGCCAAATTCGCGCCGTGTGCCCGCGCAACTTTATCGTTATGGTGAAGCTAAACAGCGCTGATTTTCAGCGTGGCGGTTTTGAGTTTAACGATGCTGTCGCCGTGGTTGAGCGATTACAGGCACTGGGTGTGGATATGGTCGAATTGTCTGGTGGCAGTTATGAGTCGCCTGCCATGCAAGGCAATGCGGCCGATGAGTCGCGCCTGGCGCGCGAGGCCTACTTCTTACGTTTTGCCCGTCAAATGGTTGAACAAACCGAGATGCCGGTCATGACCACCGGAGGAATATGCCGTGCAAAAGTCGCAGAGTCAGTAATAACGGAAGGCTGCAGCATGGTTGGGCTCGCCAGCGCACTTGCTGCAACACCAGATCTGGCCAGAAAATGGCTGGATAACTGGGATTACACCGGTCAGATCCCACAGTGCGGATGGCGGGACAAAACATTGGCAGGCCTGGCGAACATGGCAACAGTACGCCGGCAATTGCGGCGCCTTGGCAATGACCTTACCGCGATGCACAAACCCACCGCATTATGGAGTCTCGTCCTGGATATGCTACACCGAAAAAAGATGACCCGACGCTACCTGGCGGAGAGCACGACTAAGTAGTCGCAGCGTTATACGCTATGCTTCATTACCCGTTCTTTCTGACGTTGCCAGTCGCGATCTTTTACTGTGTCGCGTTTGTCGTGGGTGTGCTTACCTTTGGCCAGGTAAATTTCTAGTTTTACCCAACACTTCTTCCAATACATTGCCGTGGCAACAATTGAATAGCCCTGGCGGTCACGGGCACCCATTAAGCGATCCAATTCGCGCTTATTAAGCAATAATTTGCGGGCTCGCTCCGGCTCACTGATCACATGGGTGGATGCCTGGCTCAGCGGCGTGATCCGGCTGCCTACCAGCAGTGCTTCACCATTTTGAATGATCACATAGGCGTCGGTAATATTGACCTTACCTTCGCGAATACTTTTAATCTCCCAGCCCTGTAGTGACATTCCTGCTTCAAACTTATCTTCCAGGAAGTAGTCGTGCCGCGCCTTTTTATTAAGCGCGATGGTGCCGGTAGATGCTTTGGAGGATTTATTCTTTTTCATGCCCGCTATTATACTGATACCTAAATAAATGTCTGTAGCTAAGATTGGAATTCGTCGTCCCTTTGTTCGCGCTTTGCGTGACAGAGAAGCGATTTGCTGCCATCTTTTCAACGTCTGTGCTGGCATGTACGTAATCACGCCTGAATTGGGTGATATTGGGTTTGTTTATCCTGGTTTCAAGCGGTTATAGCTGCTTAGCCGTGCTAATTTTATATGGTACAATTGCCACTGTTCGTAAATTAGTTCGGGTAATCAATGCCAAGTATTCAACGCAGTGCGCTGGTGGCGCACAGTGCCGAGGCGATGTTCGATTTGGTGAACAATGTTGAGGCGTATCCTGAGTTTTTGCCCGGGTGCGCCGACAGCCGGGTGCTGGACAAAAGTAATGACTCGATGCGCGCGTCGTTATTAGTCGCGAAGGCCGGCATCAAACAATGGTTCACCACCCACAATGAGTTGGTGGACGGCCGTCGTATTAATATGCAGTTGGTGGAAGGACCATTTCGTCGGTTGCAGGGGGGATGGACGTTTTCTGCGCTTTCCGACTCGGCCTGCAAAATCGAGCTGAATCTGGAGTTTGAGTTCAGTAACAAACTGGCTGAGATGGCCTTTGGCAAAGTTTTCAGTACCCTGGCGACGAATATGGTGGCTGCTTTTACCCAGCGCGCCAAGCAGGTCTACGCATGACCAAGGGAATGATTCAGGTTGAGGTGGCGTTTGCGCTGCCAACCAAACAATCCATCGTCGAAGTCATGCTAAAAGAGGGCGCTACTATAGAAGACGCCATTGCCGCATCCAAGATTACGGATTTGTACCCTGACAGTGACATTGAGCATGCCAAAGTGGGTATCTGGTCGCGAACGGCGAAGCGCAGTGACACGCTCAAAGATGGCGACCGCGTAGAAATTTACCGGCCGTTGATTGCTGATCCAAAAGAAGTACGCAAGCGCCGGGCTGAAAAAGCCAAAGAAGAAGGACGGGCAGACAAGGTAACAGGTGGGCGACCCAACCGGGTCAGCCCATCATCCTGAAATCAGGTGTTCTTTTCCGAGATATTTCCCAGCTCCAGAAAGGGAGAGGCGTCGATGTCTTCTGCGTCCATCATACTGGCAATACGCTGCATGGTGGCAACCATCTGGCTTTGCTCCCACTCCTTAAGCTGATGAAAACGATCAACAAAATGCTCCTGTAGCGGACGGGGAGAGTCTTCCACGGCCGCTTTACCTTTCTCCGTCAGAAAGACGCCTACCTTACGTTTATCCGTAGTACTACGGATGCGCTTCGCAAGATCCCTGGCTTCCAGGCGGTCAAGAATATTGGTAATGGTCGCAGGACTCAGGTTAATGTTGTCGGCGATTTCCCGCACCATAATCCCAGGTTTCTCCTGTATGTTCTGCATAACCAGCAGCTGCGGGCCGGTAAGCCCAAAATGCTTGCTAAGTTGTTTACTGCGCAGATCTACGGCGCGGATAACGCGCCGCAGAGCGACCAAAAGTTCTTCTTCTTTTCCCATTTTGTTCTCGTAAATCAACGCAATTTAGTCCTTACTATTTTAATAAGTGAATAAAGTGCTGATGCTTATGATAGTGATCGATCACATCGTTAATCACTGAAATCTTCGACCAACCCATTATATCGTAGTTCTGACCACCTTCAGATAAATGGACTTCTGCACGATAATAATTGGCAGGTGTTTCATTTGGCTGGCCGTCTTTTTCCGAGTAAGCGAACTCAGGGTGATCGGTCTGTGTGCGGTGCACAGCATACACAAAGTCCGGATCTTTACCCAACGAAATAGTCAGCGTGACGATCCCTTCATCGTCTTTAACGTCGACGCTGAAGCCCTGGTTGCTGAACTCATCCGACACTTCTTGTAGCGCAGGTAAGGCGACTTTATGCATAAACCGGTAAACGGCGTCTTCGTCGGGAAAACTCACAATGTTTTCAAGGCGGTCGCGCCAGTTTTTGTCGATGTCAGAGTGTTGGGGCGAGCCGGCCAGAACCTGCAGACTTTCGCGTTTATAAGCTTCTACCCGTAAGGCTTTGAGTAAGCCGAACAACGCAATCAGCAACACAATAGCAAAGGGCAGTGCCGAGGCTATGGTCATGGTTTGCAGGGCACTTAACCCGCCTGCATACAACAGCACCGCGCTTACTACACCCACGCCCACGGCCCAGTACACGCGCTGCCACAATGGCGTGTTGTTTTCGCCATGCGAACACAGCATGTCTACCACCATGGCGCCCGAGTCGCAGGAGGTCACAAAGAAGACCACAATCATCAGTACAGCGATGAAGCTCAGTACTGTACTAAATGGAAATTGCTCAAGGAACACGAACAGGGCTACCGATTCATTGTCCTGCACCATATTGGCCAGCACCTCCTGCCCCTGCACGAATACCTGTTCAATGGCTGCGTTGCCGAAAATGGTCATCCAGAACAGCGTAAAGGCAGACGGAATAAGCAGTACGCCAATGACAAACTCGCGGATGGTACGGCCATACGAGATTCGGGCAATGAACAGTCCGACAAACGGTGCCCAGGCCAGCCACCAGCCCCAGTAGAAAATCGTCCAGCCACCAATCCAGTCTGTCTTTTCGTAGGCAAACAGATTAAAAGTATTGCGCACGATATCAGCCAGGTAAGCACCGGTGTTTTGCATGTAGGCCTGCATTAAGAATACCGTAGGACCGGCAATCAGAATGAAAAGCAGTAATAGCAACGCCAGGATCATGTTGGTTTCAGACAGGCGGCGAATCCCTTTTTCCAGCCCGGTTGCTACCGACACCACCGCAAGCGCGACGACGCCAACCATAAGCCAAATTTGCACGCTGGTCGTTTCAGGAACATCCAACAGGTAATTCAGTCCTGAATTAATTTGCGACGCACCCAGGCCAAGTGACGTTGATACGCCAAACACCGTTGAGATGACGGCAAAAATATCGACAATATGACCAGGCCAGCCGTATATCTTTTCACCAATCATGGGATAGAGCGCAGAGCGGAGCGTGAGCGGCAGGTTTTGGCGATAGGCAAAGTAGCCCAGCACTAATGCCACCACGGCATAGATAGCCCAGGCATGTACACCCCAGTGAAAGAACGTCATTTTCATGGCTTCTTTGACTGCCTCGACGGTACCCGGCTCTGCTGTCGGGGGAGACAAATAGTGCATTAGTGGCTCGGCCACACCGAAGAACATCAATCCGATACCCATGCCGGCAGCAAATAACATGGACAGCCAGGTACCATAGCTAAACTGCGGTGTCGCATGGTCGGGGCCTAGCTTGATCTCGCCATACCGGGAAACGCCTAAAAACACCACAAATAACAGTACAACTGCCACGGTAAAAACGTAAAACCAGCTGCCGTTC
>CAZDUT010000186.1:0-6269 GCA_964508695.1 uncultured Alteromonas sp. | reverse complement strand
ATCATCAGACAGCCCTGCTCTTACGCTGGCCGTGTCATAAAATGACTGAACGGAGATAATCTGGCCATTGCTGGTTGTCAGCCAGTCACAGGATGCAACCTCTCCCTCGGCAGTATGATTATTAAACCAGATCACCGCGTCATCGCCCTCTTCGATGACCTTTTTAATTGTAAGCTGCTGCACACTCTTGCTGGCCAGCGGAATAACCACGCGGAGGTAATGCTCACGTCCTGCCAGCGTGCCAAACGGGCTGGTATGGAAAAAATTATCTGACAGATGCCTTTCCAGCCAGGTGTAATCGTCTTTTTGCCAGGCTTCGATCCAGCCCTGCGCAAGGGCTTTTGCAGTAAAGGAGTCGCTCATGATGCCGCCGGCTTTGGTTGTGTGTCCGTAACCATAACACTTAAGGACATATGATTTACATGACTGTCCATCACCAACACTGATTGGTCAATGGGTTGTTGAGTGATTCCACTGATTCGCAACATCCTGCCTCCGCGAAAGGTTTGAGCCGCGTTACTCACCCGGGCAGATGCTAAGTTATCGTGCCGGGCAAAGTGTTAACCTGTAGTAAAGTGTAATACATACAATTACTCGCAGATCAATTTCTCACCAAAACGCTCACAGACGATGAAAGACTACATGACCACCGGGCAGGTCTGCGTTTGCCAATTAATCGCCATGCACGTGAACACATGCTGGTATAGTTCGTAAAAGGAAGACTGAAGGAATTTATGGGACTTTGTCCCGCAGCGTGACTGAGCAGGTCAATCCGTTTGCGACCTGCGATCAGTGAATGAAAGCCAACGAGTAATACTTTTTACACCATGACGAGACCACAACGACTACTTATTATACTCTGGGTTTTGCTGATAAGTGGCTGCGCCAATGACGACTGGCGCACCGCAAGCCGAGAGCCGGCTGGTATTGCACCGGATCCAAAAGTAGAAACTGCTGCGGTTATCGAGGTATATGCTGCCGATGCATTCAGTTGGCGCGGCTGGTTTGCCGTTCATACCTGGCTGGCAATTAAAAATGTGAATGAAGCGCAGTATACGGTGTACGAAGTGGTGGGTTGGCGCGTTGACAATGGTCAGTCTGCCCTTCGCGCCTACCAGACAGCGACACCCGACCGCTACTGGTATGGCGCCAGACCGGAAAAGATATTGTCGGTAAAGGGTGAAAAAGCCGCTCGTCTCATTCCGGATATCGAAGACGCCATTGGCCGCTATCCGTGGAAAGATGACTACAAGGTGTTTCCCGGGCCGAACAGCAATACCTTTCCGGCCTGGGTGAGCAAACAGGTCCCCGAGCTCGGGCTTACCCTTCCCCTTCGCGCAATAGGCAGTGGCTACGCCGACTAAGCCGGCAATCGTCTGCCAAACACACCTCCCCAGCTTCCCAAACTGATACTGGTCATGTTACACCGTGCATTTATCGCGCAGACGGCGCGATAACACTTTATTTACTTTATGCTGACGGTATGTCTTTAAGGCACTGTCGTTGTAGCAGCCTGGCTGCTAGTCTGCGAAAGCAATATAAAAATAACTAAATGCCTGCCACACCGGCAGACGGTAGAAGAGAAGTCCAAATAGGTAACGCATGATCAAAACACATAAAACGCTGCTGGCGGCCGCAATGATGAGTCTGTCATTCGGGGCGCTTTCGGCCAACGAACCAGAATCCAAGAACGGTGAAGAAGCGGACCAGTGGGAGGTCACTAACCCGCCCTTTGCCCTGAAAGAAGTCACCATTAACACCGATGAGACCACCTGGTCGAGCCTGGACATCGCACCCGATGGCAGCTACATGGTTTTCGATATGCTGGGTGATTTGTATAAAGTCGGTATGGACGGTGGCGATGCCACCCCACTGATTAAAGACTTTGCGTGGAACATCCACCCTGCCATTTCTCCCGACGGTTCAAAAATCGCGTTCATCTCGGATCGCGGCGGCCTGTCGAATGTATGGGTCATGGACAGTAATGGCGACAACCTGCGCCAGGTAACGGAAGAGAAAAGCAACCTGATCCACGCACCAAAGTGGAGCCCGGATGGTGAGTACCTGGTGGTCTCCAAAGGGATCATGTCGAGCCGCAGTATACCGGCCGGCGAAATCTGGATGTATCACCATAGCGGCGGTGCCGGCCTGCAAATTAAGGCCCGAGTGAATGGTCAGGCCGACCAGCAAAACATTGCTGACCCGGCATTTTCACCGGATGGCCAGTATATTTACTATACCGAGAATACGGTGCCAGGTGCCGGCTTTGACTATAACCGCGATCCGCTGGAAGGCATTTTCGCCATTACCCGTTATGATCGCGAAACCGGCGAAGAGGAACGCTACATCAGCGGTACCGGCGGTGCCGTTGTCCCCACGCCGTCACCTGACGGCAACTATGTGGCCTTTGTGCGCCGCGTAAAAAATAAAACCGGTCTGTTTTTAAAAGACGTCAAAACCGGTGTTGAGACACCGCTGACGTTAGAACTTGAACGCGATATGCAGGAAGGCTTCGGCTCAGAAGGCTATTTTGCGTATTTTGACTGGATGCCTGACTCCAGCGCGATTGTGTACTGGACCGGCGGCAAGTTTCACAAAATCCGTATTGATGACAAAACCGTGAACACCATGGATGTCAGCGTGTCGACCACCAAGCAGTACGCTGATGCGCTGCGCTTTGACGTGGATGTCGCCCCCGACCAATTTGACGTGAAGATGATCCGCTGGTCGCAGGCGTCACCCGATGGCAGCAGTGTGCTGTTCCAGGCGCTGGGCAAACTGTACGTGCGTGATATGAAAAGCGGCAAGGTGAAGCGTCTTACCGACCAGACCAGCCACGATGAGTATTACCCTCGCTATTCCCACGACGGTAAACACATTGTGTATACCACTTGGGATGATCAGGCGCTGGGGACGGTGCGTGTAATACCGGCAAAGGGCGGCAAGAGCAAAGTCATTACGCCAACCCCGGGGCACTATATTGAGCCAGCCTTCTCGGTGGATGACAACAAGGTGGTTTACAGTAAGTTCACCGGTGGCTATTTGCTGGATCCTAAATATTCCGTTGAGCCTGGCCTGTATGTCGCCAACCTGACATCCGGCGACAACACCAAAGTTGCCGAAAGCGGCTGGGATGCCCACTTCGCGGGTGACGATAGCCGCGTATACTTCACCGAGTCGGTCGGTGGCACACCATATCCGGAAACACAGCTCTCCAGCGTAAACTTGCGCGGCGACGACAAACGCACACATCTTTACGGTGCCGATAAAGTCAGTGAGTACCGCTTATCGCCCGATAAGAAATGGGTGGCGTTTGTACACCAGTTTAAAACCTATGTCGCTCCCTTTGTAGAAAATGGTCAGAAAGTCACAATTGGGCCGGACATGACGGCCTTGCCGGTCACGCAGCTTTCTGCCAAAGCCGGTGAATACCTGTCATGGGCTCCGGATAGCAGCACCGTAGGCTGGTTCCATGGTCCCAAATACTTCCAGCGCAGCCTGCAGGAGGCCTTCGCGTTTGTGGATGGCGCCGCCGATGAGCTGCCTGAGCCTGAAGCCGAAGGGCTGGATTTGTCGTTCAAATCGGAAGCCGACAAACCCAGTGGTTACAAAGCCCTGGTGGGGGGCAAGGTTGTCACCATGCGCGATGCCGATAACACCCAGGAAGTTATTGAAGATGGTGTGGTGCTGATCAAAGACAACCGTATTGAGGCAGTTGGTAAGCGTGGCGATGTACAAATTCCATCGGATGCCATGCAAATCGACACCAGCGGTAAAACCGTGATCCCGGGGCTGATTGATGCCCACGCCCACGGTGCACAGGGTCGTAATGAAATCATCCCACAGCAAAACTGGGGACAGTACTCCAACGTTGCTTTCGGTGTCACCACCATTCACGATCCGTCCAACGACACCACCGAGATTTTTGCGGCGGCCGAGCTGCAGCGTAAAGGTGAAATCGTTGCCCCGCGCATCTATTCTACCGGCAAGATCCTGTACGGTGCTGAGGCCCTGGGCTACAAAGCCATCATTAACAATTATGATGATGCCTACTTTCACGTACAGCGCTTGAAAGACAGTGGCGCCATTTCAGTGAAAAGCTACAACCAGCCCCGTCGCGATCAGCGTCAGCAGGTCTTGTGGGCCGCCCGCGATCAGCAAATGATGGTAGTACCGGAAGGCGGCGGTAAATTCCAGCAAAACATCAGCATGCTGGTTGATGGGCATACGGGCCTTGAGCACAGTATTCCCATTCCCCGCGGTTACGACGATCTCACCCAGTTATGGGCAGCCACCGAGTTCGGATATACCCCTACTTTCGTGGTGTCTTATGGCGGCCTGATGGGCGAGGAATACTGGTACGATCGCACCGAGGTGTGGAAGAACGAACGCCTGCTGCGCTACACCCCGTCGTTTCTGCTCGACTCACGTTCGGTTCGTCGCCCCACCGCACCGGATGAGCAATATAATCACATCAATGTGGCCGAATATGCCAAGGAGCTGCGTGACAACGGCGTAAGTGTGCACATTGGTGCCCATGGCCAGCGTGAAGGCTTAGGCGCACACTGGGAGCTGTGGATCATGGAGCAAGGCGGCTTTACACCGTGGGAAGCCCTGCGCGGCGGTACCATTGATGGCGCCAGGCACTTAGGTATGGCGAAAGACATCGGCAGTATCGAGAAAGGGAAACTGGCCGATCTGGTGGTCATTGATGGCGATGTGCTTACCGATCTGCGTCGTAGTGAATATGTTGAGTACACCGTACTGAATGGCCGCGTGTATGAAGCCGAAACCATGAACGAAGTGGGCAGTAACGACAAACGTGCGCCGTTCTTCTTTGAAGAAGATAACGCGACGTTTATGCCGGATGCCACTGCCACCGAGGTGGAAGCGAAAGCCCACACCTATCACTGGCAACACTAAGCGTACGAACAAAAAAAGCCCGGAGCACATGCCCCGGGCTTTTTTTTGTGCTTCGCAGCACAAAAGCGGGTCGTTGTCCTTCATCCTCCCGTCGCATCAGTGCGGATGGATAACCCCATGGAGGGGCTCACTCCCCTTCTATTGTCTGTTCAGCGACGAATTTAGCGGTTGCGGCCGTATTCCTCGTGAGACGACACCCAGTCGGAAGACGAGATGGCAGACGCCAGCGAAATTTCACCGGCCAATACGACCGACGCCACAATTTCCGCGAACTTATACACTTTATCCCGCCCGTAACAGCCAAGCAGCTCCAGACACTCGCGCTGTGTGCCAATACCGGTACCACCACCGTACGTTGCCACAATCAGCGACGGGATTGTGATTGAAAGGTACAAATCGCCGTCATCAGTCAGTTCGGAGTACAGCATGCCCGCAGATGACTCTGAGACGTTGGCAACATCCTGGCCGGTCGCGATAAACATGGCAGTGATACCGTTTGGTGAATGCAGACCGGTGTTATTTACGCCCGATAAAAATGAGCCAACGCCAGCCACCCGGCCGTGATAATCGATTTGTTTGGGATCGACCCGCATTACTGACAGCAGATCTTCACGCTTGATGGTGGCTTCGGCGGTAACGCGCTTGCCCCGGGTACGCATAATGTTAATTTGCGATGCCTTTTTGTCGGTGGCAAAGTTCGACTCAAGGTAGAAGTTCTCGATGCCTTCGTAATGGTCGAGGATCCAGCCACAGGCGGCAAAGGTCGCACGCCCTACCATGTTCTGTCCCGCAGCGTCGCCGGTACGGTAGTTAAAGCGCAAAAAGGCGAACTTGTTCGACAGATAGGTATCAATGTATGTGAGCTTGGCCACACTGGAAGTGGCTTCGGCCTCGCTACGGATGGTGTCGATATTTTCCTGCACCCACTTAGCAAAATCCCGGGCACCTCGGGCATCAGAAAACACAAACACCGGCGCGCGTTGCATGGCATCATCCACTACCGTGGCCTTTACGCCGCCACTCATGTTCAGCAGTTTCATTCCGCGGTTGTAGGACGCCACCAGCGTACCTTCCGTAGTAGCCAGTGGTACGGTAAATTCACCCTGCGCGTATTCACCGTTAATTTTAAGCGGCCCGGCAATCCCCATCGGTACCTGCGCCACACCAATAAAGTGCTCAATGTTGCCTTTCAGCTCATGGGGATCAATCGAGTACTGGCCGACATGATTCACCTTACCGCCGCTTTGCTGTTCAAAATACTCCTGGCGGGTTTTGATAATTTTTTCGCCGTAGTCATCAAAGTTATCACGGGGAATATGCCCACCGCGTTCGGCAGGTGACGTGAT
>CAZDUT010000185.1:0-6306 GCA_964508695.1 uncultured Alteromonas sp. | reverse complement strand
GGCTTCAACATCGCGTATGAGCCAGCGGCTGGCGACTGGAATGTGAGCCTGTATGGCAAAAACGTGTTTAACGAAGTGTATGACCAGGGTCGCCTGGCGCAAAATTGTTATGTTTGCATTGTACGAAGCAATGACCGCAGTGAATTTGGTCTGCGCTTCACCAAGACCTTCGATCTGTACTAAGCAGACGTAGTCGGGAAAGAAAAAGGGCCGTGATATCACGGCCCTTTTTTATTTATTTTGATTTGCCCTGGTTGGCAACGGCGTTTGTCATCGCCTTAATTTCTTCCGGGTCACCCAGGTATTCTTTTGAGATGGGGCGCAGGTTTTCATCCAGTTCGTAGACCAGTGGCACGCCGGTAGGAATATTCAGGCCAAGCACATCTTCTTCTGACATACCATCCAGGTATTTTACCAGTGCGCGCAGGCTATTGCCGTGTGCAGCAATAATAATACGCTTGCCGTCCTGAATAGCAGGGCGGATCACGTCATGCCAATAAGGCAATACACGTTCAATTGTTAGCTTGAGGCTTTCACCACGCGGTAAAATGTCGGGGTCGACATTGTTGTAACGCGGATCATGACCTGGAAAGTGCTCAGAATCCTCTTCCACAAACGGTGGCGGAACATCAAAACTACGACGCCAGATTTTGACCTGCTCATCGCCATGCTTCTCTGCGGTTTCGGCTTTGTTTAGACCAGTCAGTGCACCATAATGACGCTCATTTAAACGCCAGTGACGTTCAACCGGCAGGTAATGCTCGCCCATTTCTTCCAACGCAATGTTCAGGGTCTTGATGGCGCGCAACAATACCGACGTATATGCCAGGTCAAAAGAGAAGCCTGCGTCTTTTAACAGCTTGCCTGCCATGGTTGCCTGCGCAACTCCGGTGTCTGTCAGGTCAACGTCGTGCCAGCCAGTGAAGCGGTTTTCTAAATTCCACTGACTCTCGCCATGACGAATAAGTACCAGTTTATACATAATGAATACCCTGTAGGCGTTGGTGATTGAAAATACGCGGTGGTGAACTTACCGCGCCGAAGAATAAAAACAGGCTGGTATCATCCTAGATCCGTCCTAAAAAATCCAGCATGGATACGGTGATAGTCCCTTCAGGGATTCATAGCAGTGGGTGCCGGCATACCTTGCCTAAAGAAACCGCTGCATATCCGGGTGAGCAACCTTAATCCATTCGGCCAAACACGGCTCGTCGATAAAACTAAAGTCAGCGAAGTCAAAACCCGGAGCGACGCTGCAGCCAACCAGTGAGTAATCACCGGAACTCTCGGCTGCCTGGTAGTAGCCGCCTGGCACGATATTCACGTATCCGTCTTCACTGGTGCCGATATGGGCTTCTGTGAGTTGTTGCTGATTGAGCTGGTACATACGAAGAGGTGCGCCGGCATAGAAGTTCCATACTTCGTCATGGGTACAGCAGTGAAAGCGACTGACCTGACCTTTGAGTAATAAGAAATAGATATGCGAGACCGCGCGACGCACCTTGCCAGTCACCGGCGAGCTCACCTGCATGTCAGACTGATAAATTTCGCGGTAAAAGCCACCTTCCGGGTGAGGTGTGAGTTTAAGCGAATCAATTAACGGATGGGGCGATTTCCAGGCCATGGTCCCTCGTTCTCTATGTTCAGACCAACACACTTCAAACCGATATGGCAACAGCGTTATTGGCAGCTATCCTTACTGAGTAATAGTAGAGGGTATCTGGTTACATTGTAATCATTTTGTTAAAACCTTCAGCGGTCGGTAAGGTGAACTATTTTTCGCCTCGTCGCCGTATAACCTCAGTAAGTTTACGGGCATCAGGTACGTTGGCCCGTGCCACACGGCAAACCACTAACAGCAACAAATAGGTGACGCGTGAAATACCAATCATTTTCGGAACTTAAGGTAGGCGACAAAACGTATAAAGCAATCAATTTCGATGGCGTGAGCAATCAGTATTCGCTCGACCGTCTGCCTTTCTGTATCAAGATCTTGCTGGAAAACCTCATTCGTCATGAGCATGAGGAATTTGTCAGCGGCGAGGATATTGAGCAAATCGCCCGCTGGGACACCAGTGACACCCGTCAGCACGAAATCTCATTTGTGCCCGCCCGCGTAATTCTGCAGGATTTCACGGGCGTCCCCGCCATTGTTGATTTGGCCGCGATGCGCGATGCTGTGAACTCACTGGGAGGCGATGCGCAATCCATTAACCCGCTTAACCCGGTTGAACTGGTTATCGACCACTCTGTCATGGTTGATTACTTTGGCGAAGAGGACTCGCTGGAGAAAAATACCGATGTGGAAATTGAGCGAAACAAAGAGCGGTATCAGTTCCTTAAGTGGGGACAATCAAGCTTTGATAACTTCAAAGTTGTGCCGCCGGGCCGTGGTATCGTTCACCAGGTAAACCTGGAGTATCTTGCGCGCTGCGCCTTCACCCGTGAAGAAGACGATGGCACGTATGTGTATCCCGATACGCTGGTGGGCACCGACTCTCACACCACCATGATAAATGGCCTGGGTATTCTTGGCTGGGGCGTAGGCGGTATTGAAGCTGAAGCCGCTATGCTGGGACAGCCGGTAACTATGCTGCTACCAAAGGTGGTGGGCTTCCGCCTAAGCGGCAAACTGAGTGCCGGCGTTACCGCTACCGACATGGTACTGACCATTACAGAGCAACTGCGTAAGCATGGTGTGGTGGGTAAGTTCGTTGAATTCTTCGGCCCAGGCCTGAAACACCTTACCACTGCTGACCGCGCAACCATCGCCAACATGGCACCTGAATATGGCGCAACCTGTGGGATCTTCCCGGTCGATGACGTTGCGCTGGACTACCTCAAGCTAACCGGACGTAGCGATGAACAAATTGCGTTGGTGGAAGCTTACGCTAAAGAGTCTTCGTTGTGGCACGACGATCACACCAAAGACGCCGAATATCACGAAACCCTTGAACTGGATTTAGGCGAAGTGGTGCCGTCGTTGGCCGGACCTAAACGTCCGCAGGATCGCATAGCGCTGGATAGAGCGGCTGAAGCGTTCAAGGAGTGGCATCGCTCACAAATTGATGTGGCCGTGCTGGACGAGGAAACTGACTTTGTCGCGGAAGGCGGAGCATCCGGTGATGTGGATGAAGATCATGAATCCTTCGTCGATTTTCGTGGAGAGCGGTTTAACCTCCAGGATGGCGCAATTGTCATTGCCGCCATTACCAGTTGTACCAATACCTCGAACCCGTCAGTACTGGTAGGGGCTGGTCTGGTAGCCAAAAAAGCGGTTGAGCTGGGGCTTGTCAGCAAGCCGTGGGTCAAGACCTCACTGGCGCCCGGATCGCAGGTCGTTACCCAGTACCTGGAAGATGCGGGCCTGATGGATCCGCTGGAAGAGTTGGGCTTTAACCTGGTTGGTTACGGCTGTACCACGTGTATCGGTAACTCCGGGCCACTGCCTGATGAAATCAGTGACGCGATCCGCAAGGCAAAACTAACGGTGTCGTCGGTATTGTCGGGCAACCGTAACTTTGAAGGGCGTATCCATCCGGATGTTGCCGCCAACTATCTGGCGTCTCCGCCGCTGGTTGTGGCTTATGCGCTGGCCGGTAATATGAATATTGATATTACCAAGGAGCCTATTGGCAAGAGCAAAGACGGTAAGCCTGTGTATCTGAAAGATATCTGGCCAACAGAAGAAGAGATCCAGTCGCTGGTACAGGAATTTGTGTCAGGTGATCTGTTCAAAGAAAAGTATGCTGACGTGTTCAAAGGCAACGATATCTGGAACAACCTGGATGTCAGTGCGACCTCGGTGTATGACTGGCCGGACTCAACCTATATCAAACACCCCCCCTTCTTTAAGGACATGGGTAAAGAGCCTGATCCTGTGGCGGCCATTGAAAATGCACGCTGCCTGGTAAAGGTGGGTGACTCTATCACGACCGATCATATTTCTCCGGCCGGCGCTATTGCTGCTGACAGCCCGGCAGGTGAGTACCTGCAGGAGCAGGGCGTCGATCCGCATGACTTTAACTCTTACGGATCGCGTCGGGGTAATCATGAGGTTATGATGCGCGGTACGTTTGCCAATGTGCGCCTGCAAAACCAGCTGGCACCGGGCACCAAAGGCAGCGCAACCACACACTACCCAAGTGGCGACGCCATGTCGATCTATCATGCTGCCATGCGCTATCGGGAAGAGGGAGTACCGGCCGTCGTAATTGGGGGTAAAGAATACGGGACCGGCTCAAGCCGTGACTGGGCGGCGAAAGGCCCTGCACTGATGGGGGTTCGGGCGGTAGTAGCGGAAAGCTATGAACGTATTCACCGCTCTAACCTGATTGGTATGGGCGTACTGCCCCTGCAATTCAAATCGGGTGACAGTGCCGATTCACTGGACATTCGTGGTGACGAAACCTTCTCCATCGGGAAAATCGACAAAGGCCAAAAAGAAGTGGATGTCACTATTACCAGTGATGACGGCAGCACTAAGTCGGTCACTGTCGATATCCGCATCGACACTGCCAACGAGTTCACCTACTTTGAACATGGCGGTATTCTGCACTTCGTGATCCGTGAATACCTTAAGAAGGCCTAACAGGTTGCTGACGCGAAAAGCGTGAAAAAGCCCCGGGGTGTCCCGGGGCTTTTTTATATGTACCTGCGCTGCTCAGCCAGAATGCCAATCAGTAAAAAGGCACCAATAAAGCCAATGCCCTGATACTGCCAAGGCAAATAGGCAATAACATGCTTAAGAAACGGGGCACCGTACAAGGTCAGCAAGCCGTAGCCAAAGGCACACAGCACCACAAACAACGCGGCGCGGACAATAAAATGGCAGGGAGATAAAATGCCTTTGATGTATTTATTTATGATATCGCCATAAACCACCAAAATAGTGGCCATCAGCATAATGCTCATTTCCGTATAATACGGCGACAGCAGGCGGGAGATTTCACTGGCAAATCCAGACATGATGAGTACAACCAACTTCACTTGAAGGGCTGCCAGAGCAATTGGCTAACCCCTCATTTACACCATGCCCGGCATCATACCGTCAATTAGTTGCTATCAAAAGTTGTTATTTGCTGAGCGCTCGCAAAGCTTTCTCACCCTGGACCATCGTGCGCAGGCGGTCGTCGGTGTGGTCACGCTCGACAAACCGGTGCTCCACGCCTGCAATGTCAGCGTGGGCAAAAATCTTTTCAAAGTTAATGGTGCCGGTACCTACATCGGCAAAATTACCCTGTTCATCCATATCTTTCACATGCCAGAGCTTGAAGCGGCCCGGGTGCTCACTGAAGTAGGTAAGCGGATCCTGCCGGGCTTTGGCCATCCAGTACAAATCCATTTCCATGCACAGGTTCTGCGTGGCGGTATTGTTGAGCAATACATCGTAGGGCAACTCACCGTCGCGGCGTTCAAATTCAAAGTCGTGATTGTGGTAGCCAAGCATCAGTCCGGCCTTCCTGCACTCGCTTCCCCAACGATCCAGCTTTTCTGCCAGTTCATAGTATGTCTTTATAGAGGTGCCGCGTTGCGCCTCCGTGAGGTAGGGGACGACGACATAGTGGTGGCCGGTCTCAAGCGCCAAATCAATCACTTTTTGCGGGCCGTCGGCAAAACCATCCAGCATGATGTGGGTAGCAGGGGCACGCAAATTATGCTCATTAAGTAACTGCTTAATCGCTTTGGGGGAATGGTTGTAGTAGCCAGCAAATTCAACTTCGTTGTAGCCCACAGCAGAAACCAGTTCCAGCGTGGCCGGCACACTAATTTTCATCATGTCGCGAAGCGTATATAGCTGAAGACCGATTGATGGCGAGTGTTCGTTACCCAACAACGGAAGCGGCAACATACTGGCCCCCAGTGCCGCCCCGGACAGCTTTAGAAACCGGCGTCGGCTAAACGCGCTGCCGGGCAAAGTAGTGGTTGTCGATGGTTGCATAGTCATGTCAGGGCCTCGTAGCTAGTCGGTGGTATTGGGGACAGGGCCGGTGCTGCTGCGCACAATAAGCTCAAAGGGCATAATGACACGCGGCGCCTTGCGAATTCGCCCGTTTAGCACATCCAGCAACAGTGTCACGGCCGTGCGGCCGAACTCTTCTGCAGGCTGTGAAATAGTGGTTAGTGGCGGGTCGCAGTACTGCGAAAACGCAATGTCATCAAAGCCCGCCACAGAGATATCTCCAGGCACACTTAACCCTCGCTCTTTAAAAGCGTGCATGGCGCCCATCGCGGTTTCATCGTTTTCACAAAATACGGCGGTGGGACGCGGCGAACATGTCATAATTTGCTGTGCCGCCCGGTATC
>CAZDUT010000184.1:0-6326 GCA_964508695.1 uncultured Alteromonas sp. | reverse complement strand
TCGCGACCCCAACCTTGGCAAGGTTGTGCTCTACCAGCTGAGCTATTCCCGCATATTCGACAAACAAGCAAAAAATGCACTTCGTTTGAAGTGGTGCGCATTTTACAAAAATAATGCGCACAAGCAATAGTTAATTTCAGTTTTTTTACGCTTTAGGGGACAAGCGACTAAATCGTGAACACTTTCTCACGATAAAAACGCATTTCTTCGATCGATTCGCGAATATCATCCAGCGCCAGATGCACGCCTTTTTTGGTAAAACCATCCAGTACCTCTGGCTTCCAGCGTTTAACCAACTCTTTAATCGTACTGACATCCACATTGCGGTAGTGGAAAAAAGCCTCAAGCTCCGGCATGTATTTCACCATAAAGCGCCGGTCCTGGCCGATTGTATTGCCGCACAGAGGGGACTTCCCGGCATCGATGTACTCTTTCAGAAACGTCATGGTCTGGTTAGCCGCTTCTGTCTCATTGACCTTACTTTCCCGGCACCGCTGAGTCAGGCCACTTTCGCCGTGTACCCGGGTGCACCAGTCATCCATATTATCCAGGATCGCATCAGGCTGGTGCACTGCAATGACCGGCCCCTCAGCCAGCACATTCAGCTGGGCATCGGTCACAATGGTCGCAATTTCCATTACCACACAGGTTTCCGGATCCAGCCCGGTCATCTCCATGTCAATCCATACCAGATTCGAATCGTGTTTAGCCATTCACCTTCCTCGTTAAACTGAGCCATGGCAGTAGCGCCATACAAACGGTATCATTGCCACCAGTATACGTGAAATCAGCGAGAGATCGTGGCGAAAAAACCAAAACTTACTCACCGTCAGAAACGTCAGGTTGCAGCAAACCGAAAAAAACGGCTAACGCAAAAGCAGGCTATTGACGCGCCAATTGATGAAAGCAACCTTAAGCCGGGCAAGGTTATTGGCCGCTTCGGCAAGCACGCCGATGTAGAGGACTGCCACGGTAATATTTCACGCTGCCATATTCGCCGCACCATCAATTCGGTAGTGTGTGGCGACAATGTGTTATTTAACCCTGGCGAAGACACCGAGCGTGGTGTCAGTGGCGTCATTGAACTGGTTAAAGACCGACTGTCAGAGCTCACACGGCCAGACTTTTACGATAGGGTAAAACCCATTGCTGCCAACATTGACCAGATTGTCATCGTCAGCTCAGTCAAACCAGTGCTCTCACTGAATATTATCGATCGCTACCTGGTTGCCTGCGAAGATATCGGCATCAAGCCACTTATCGTATTAAACAAGGCTGAAATGCTGGACGACGCAGAGCGAAAAGACACAGAGTCAGCCCTGACTGTCTATCAACAACTCGGTTATCAGGTGCTTTATACCAGTTGTAAAACTCAGGAAGGTATTGATGCGCTCAACCAGTATCTGAATGATAAAACAAGTATTTTTGTCGGACAGTCGGGCGTGGGCAAGTCCAGCCTGGTGAACCAGGTACTGCCCGATGCCGATGAACTGGTTGGCGATATCTCAGATAACTCCGGGCTTGGTCAGCACACCACGACAGCAGCCAAGCTGCTACATCTGCCCCAGGGCGGTGATTTGATTGACTCGCCCGGCGTGCGGGAGTTCTCGTTGTGGCACTTGCCTGCGGAACGGATCACCTGGGGCTTTGTGGAGTTCCGGGATTACCTCGGAGGGTGTAAATTTCGCGATTGTAAACACCTTGATGATCCCGGCTGTCTGCTGCGCGAGGCAGTAGAAAAAGGTGATATCAGTCCGGTACGCTTTGCCAGCTACCACAAAATTCTGACGACCATGGAAGAGCAGCGCCCCAGCCGCAGTCAGCCATTTTAGTCAGAGAGGATACCAGAAGCCGTCTGCGACGCGACAAGTGTCACGTTGCGGCCTGCCCGTTTCGCTGCCAACAGGCTATTATCAGCTTCCTCAAAGGCCTCCTGAAACGCTTTGTCGGCATTGAGCTGTGTCACACCAAAACTGCATGACACCGTCAGGTCTTTCTGCGTGAAGCTCATGCCGGCAATTTGCCGGCGAATTTGCTCTGCAACCTCAAAGGCGTCCTGTTCGCTGGTTTTCGGCAACATCACCATAAATTCATCTCCGCCGAACCGCCCCAAGATATCGCTTTCGCGTAGCGTATGACGCACTTTCATCGCAATGTGCTTCAGCACTGAGTCGCCCACTGAATGTCCGTACTGGTCGTTGATTTGTTTAAATTTATCGACATCGATAAGAATGAGTGAAGAGGCATGCCGATAACGCCGGTCCTGCTTAATTTGCTGTTCTGCCAGGGTTAAAAAATGCTGGCGGGAATACGTCTGAGTCAGGTGATCTACATGCGCTTGTTCGTGCAGCAATTTATTGGCAGAGACAAGGGCTGGCACGCCCATGGCAAAGTACGCGCTACATGCAACCACGTTAATGGCGAACTGATAAATATAAGCCTGGGTGTTGACGCCATACAGGGCCACCATTCCCGCCGTTAAAAAACTGCAGAGCGCGAGGCTGATCGCGGTCCGGTAAGGGGTCTCGGTATAAACAATCCACATTTGTGGTAAAGCAAGAAAGAAAACAAAACAGGCGATTTCCGGTGACGCAAACCAGTCAGCCAGGGTGATCACGCCTATCAGTAACGCACTGTTTATCAATAGCTTGGTGCTGTAATGCCAGCGTCGGCTCTCAAGAGGTGGCGAAAATTTAAGCGTGGTCAGCAGCCCCTTCGCGGGATAAAGCCGGTTCATGAAAGCCGTAAACAGCGGGGTAAGTACCAGAATGCCTGACATATCACCAATCCACCAGCCCAGCCAGGTTTCACGGAACGATGCCAGAGACGTTCCGCCGTACAGCATGAGCACGCCCATCACCGCCATGATTAAGCTGGCAATCGCGGCGGTGATCATAAATCGCATAACCAGGTAATAGAGGTTATAGGTTGTTACCCGCTCGATCGTCCCGCGTAAAACGTGGGCACTCATCCCGTAGATAATGGTATGCAGTATGGCAAACGTGACACCCGACTGGAGCAACTCAGGCAACCCCCTGCCGTCGGCGTAAATAATGCTTTCCCAGAACGTCGACGCAATACAGGCTACAAACAGCGTTACCGTAACCCGCCAGCCCACCAGCAAAAAAGCTGCGAATGTCAGGCCTGCCGGAGGAAACCAGATGCTTGCATGGGGTGCGTATTCCATGAATACCGCAAGCCGCCACAACAACAGCCAGCTGATAAACAGCAATAAATGTTTGCCCACTACGTCAAGTTTCATAGATCTTTGTCAACTTCCTGGCAACGTGTATCAGACACGCTGCTACGCCCTGCTTAACGGGCCGTGGTAAATCACTCGGCGATTAGAATGATGCTCGTGCTGACCTAACTTATACCCCAAATGGTATAAGCAAGTACAGACAAGTTGCGTTTTATCGTTGCGGAACACTGCTGCTGAGACACACGGTTCGTCGCGGCCTGCACACCACAAGGCCTTATCATGTCGGATACTCAGCATCAGATATCCATGTGGATTGCTATAAGGTACAATCCCCCGCGAGACAAAGATGGAGAATTAATGTGCTGGACTGGTTAAAAGTAAACCTGCAATACATCACCCCTAAACACGCGCTTTCCCGCCTTGTGGGTAAGCTGGCTGCGGCAGAGCTTGGTGGCCTGACAACAGCGCTAATTAAGTTGTTTATTAAAAAATATCGCGTTGATATGGATGAGGCACTGTATCCTGAGCCGGAAAATTATGCGTCATTTAATGCGTTTTTTACCAGACCTCTAAAGCCGGAAGCCCGGACGATTGCCGAAGCTGAAGACGTTTTGGTCCACCCTGTTGACGGCACAGTCAGTCAGTTCGGTGATATTAATCACGACAGCATTTTTCAGGCAAAGGGGCATGATTACAGCCTGACATCGTTACTGGGCGGTAAGCCGGACATTGCCAAACCGTTTAAGGATGGTAAGTTTGCTACCGTGTATCTGGCTCCGCGCGACTATCACCGTATCCACATGCCCATTGATGGCACACTGACCGATATGCTTTACGTTCCCGGTGAGCTCTTTTCGGTAAATCCTCTGACCGCCGCCAAGGTGCCGGATTTGTTTGCCCGTAATGAGCGGGTAGTAGCCATTTTCGATACGCCGGTGGGCAAAATGGCGATGGTACTTGTGGGTGCCACCATCGTCGCAAGTATAGAAACCGTCTGGGCAGGTACCGTTACCCCTCCTGCGGGCAAAAATGTTCAGCACTGGAGCTATGACAAAGACTCAGAATCCAGCGTTTCACTGAAAAAAGGTGAGGAGCTGGGCCGCTTCAAACTGGGCTCAACTATCGTAGCCTGTTTTGAGCAAGATGTTATTGACTTTGAGGCGATGGAAGCAGGCATGGTTACGCGTCTTGGCGACCCCATGGCTACGCGTACAAATAATTAATGGATCCAGTTAAGCGCAGCCTTATCTCGCTGCATTTCACGGTCATTCTGCTTGGCGGTACCGGGCTGTTTAGTCAGCTGGTCCCCCTTGGCGCGACAGACATCACCCTCATTCGATCAGTCTTTGCCTGTGTGGCGCTGATGGCCTTTTTACGACTGACCGGGGAAACGCTGTTTCTTGATCGGCGACGCGACTACACCATTGCTATCGGTCTGGGTGTGCTGATGGCCATGCATTGGGTCACCTACTTTGCCGCCATGCAGTTTTCCAGCGTGTCGGTGGGCATGATTGCGATGTTTACCTTTCCGGTCATCACTGTACTGATTGAGCCTTTTTTCGAACGCATCACGCTGGTGTGGCAAGATCTGGTATCTGCACTGATTGTCGTGGCCGGTATCGCGCTGATGGTGCCGGAGATCTCGCTGGATAACGATGTCACGCTTGGCGTTGCAGTGGGAGTCTTTTCAGCGTTTTTGTATGCCATCCGAAACCTTACTCACCGCAACCACTTTTCCCACTATAGCGGGGCCAAAGCAATGGCCTGGCAAACATTAATTGTCAGTATTTGTGTAGTTCCATTTGGCAGTGTCGCGGTGGTGCAGGCTTCCCCGCACACCTGGGCGCTACTGGTATTGCTGGGCACTGTTTTCACCGCGTTGCCGCATGCGCTCATTGCCGCGTGCCTGCGACATTTGCGTGCAAAAACCTTTTCGCTTATTGCCTGCATGCAGCCACTGTATGGGGTTATTCTGGCAGTTTTACTGCTGAATGAAACACCAAACTGGCAAACCCTGCTGGGCGGCCTTATGATTACTTCAGCGTCTATCTACGAAACGCTGAATGCGCAAAAACTGCATAACGGGAGCTGACTCAGCATGCATATCATCGCGCACCGCGGTGCCAGTAGGGATCGGCCGGAAAATACGCTGTCCGCGTTTGAAGAAGCGTTCCATCAGGGCGCCGATGCCATAGAATTTGACACCTTTCAGCATGAAGACACCATTTTAGTCTTCCACGACCGTTATTTACACCGCACCACCAACGGGCAGGGCCGGTTCAAAGACACAACACTCACTGCACTGCGTCATCTTGATGCCGGTCAGGGACAGTTCATTCCGCTCTTATCCGAAGCGCTTAACTGTGTTCCCGCAGGCGCCTGGTGCAACATCGAAATCAAGTCTTTGTTTCACAGCGAGAGCTGGCTACAGCACCTCGATGCAGCGATCACCAGCAGTCGCGTGAGCGCCGACCGCTTGCTGCTATCATCATTTAATCACCATTGGCTGAGCGACATTAAAACACAACGTCCCTACCTGAAGGTCGGAGCATTAACCGCCAGCTATACCCGCAACAGTATTGTCGACGCCACTGCGATTGACGCAACTACGATCCATGTGGCCCTTGATGTCATTACTCACGATTATGTGCGAGACGCGCACAATGCTGGCCTGAAAGTCTATGTTTATACCGTAGACGGTCAGTTAGATATGCTTGAACTGGAATCCTGGGGAGTGGATGGCATTTTTACCAATGTACCGGCTTTTGCGCGACATGTGCTGCACGATGCGCCCCACCCGGACATCTATCGGGGATAGCTTATTTTGACTGCGTTCCTATCGCGGCAGTGGCAAACACAGTTTTTGCTGAACGGCGGAACTGACGACATAAGCGCATGTTGATCCAATGCCCGGCGACAATCAGTAACGCGCCAGTCGCTATGGTGAATGGCTCACCGTTTTCCCCGAAAATATCTTTAAACCAATAAATCACGCCCCCCGTCACCAGCAAAGAAAGAGGGTAATAACGGCCGTGATATTTCACCGCGCCGGACACAATTGCCACCGCACCAATGAACAGTGAAATGCTTAAAATAGTGCGCTCGAACCACAGCTGGGCAAAGA
>CAZDUT010000183.1:0-6461 GCA_964508695.1 uncultured Alteromonas sp. | reverse complement strand
AACACTCTTGCCAGCGAGCTTCTATGGTCGAGGCTGGGCGCGGTTCATAGCGCAGATATTACTGTTGATGGCCTTGGAACACCCTTTGCCGGCGGGGGCCTGAGTGCTACATTACGGGATTTGGCTCGCCTCGGACTCGCCATACTGCATAACGGCAGGGTAAATGGCGTTCAGGTAATTCCCCAGGCAGCGGTTGAAAGTATACGCCAAGGAGGAGATCGCGAGACCTTTGCGGCAGCGGGCTTTAATACCTTACCCAATGGCAGTTACCGGAGTATGTGGTGGCATTTTCATAACGAAAACGGCGCCTTTGCCGCGCGCGGCGTTCACGGTCAGACAATTTACATTGATCCCACGGCAGGCATGGTGCTTGTTCGGTTTGCATCACACCCTAACGCCAAGAATTCGGCTATCGACCCGACCTCATTGCCAGCCTTCGAGGCCGTTGCAGCACACCTGGCACAATAGCTGCCTTACTCCCCTAAAACTTCGTCAGTCCCCTCAAAAATTAACAAAATCGACCAAGTCACGCGTACAGGACAACGTAAATAATTGTTTTAAAGTGTTTTTTTATTGGCGCTTATATTGCAACGGCATTGAAAAACCATAAAAAGGAAAACCTCATGTACACCGAAGAAGATCTCTCACACGCTGTTGATCAGAACATATTCAGCCAACAGGCTGTCAATGACTTCCGCCGTCATATCAGCCAGACGCGTAACACCCATGCTGTAGATGAAGAGAATTTCCGGCTGCTGAGCGGGTTTAACGACATCTTTGTGGTTATCGCCAGTGCCTTATTGCTGGCGTCACTGGCCTGGCTCGGCTATTCAGTGACTCCACCGCTGGCGGGTGTAGCGGTTGCTCTGGGCTCGTGGGGGCTCGCCGAATACTTTGTCATTAAACGTCGTATGGCGCTGCCTGCGATAACTCTGTTGCTGTCGTTTATAGGTGGCTTGTTTGTCACGCCCATTCTGTTTGAACCCGATGTGGCGGAAACGGCGCTTATGGCCGCCGGGGTGCTCACAACTCTTGGTGCCATTGCCCACTGGCTACGCTTCCGAGTTCCCATTACCATTGCCGCAGGCGCGGCCACACTTACCGCCGCCTGCGCTGCCAGTATTGCTTATTTTTTTCCGCCGGCAGTGTTTTACATCGACACGGTAATTCTGATATTTGGCTTGCTGATATTTGGTCTGGCGATGTACTGGGATAGCCGGGATACTCACCGCCAGACCCGCGCCTCTGATGTAGCGTTCTGGTTGCACCTCATTTCAGCGCCGATGATCGTTCATCCTGTTTTTAGTGGCTTGGGTGTGCTGGATGGCAATAATGGCCTGATGATTTCGTTGGTAGTGCTCGGGCTATACGTACTGCTTGCGATCATTTCAATTGCAGTAGATCGCCGTGCAATTATGGTCTCAGCACTGGTGTACGTTATTTACACGTTTTCAACGCTCATGGAAACCTACGGCATGGTCACATACAGTTTTGCAGTGACAGGCTTATGTATCGGCTCAGCCCTGCTTTTACTCTCGGCATTCTGGCACGGCTGTCGCAAACAGGTTCTCAGAGTAGTACCTAAGGATGTACAAATGAAATTGCCGGTGTGCAAAGCGTAACGCACGACGTGCTGGTACAGAAGGTTACCTCTGTACCAGCCTGTTGACCTACATCAGCCGCAAGATATCCCGAACCGACTGACGAAATACATTTAACTGGGCACGCATGCTCTGTACTTCCAGGTCCAGTCGGTCTATCACTTCAGTGCGCTTATTATTAAATTCATCCCCCGACAAAACACTCAGAGCACTGCCATACTGATACATTTTTTCAGTGATCCCACGCAAACCATCCACCACCAGGCTCTCTCCACTGGCCAGGTCGCGGATAAGATTCTCAACAGTAGACACCTGTGCCAGGTCAATCGAGCCTTTAATGGTTGAAAACACCTCGTTGAAACGATCAGCCAGGGCGTACAATCCGGCACAAATCTTAAATTCATTGTAGGAATTAATCAGGCTACTGGAGGCGCCCTGAAGGTGAAGTATAAACTCCTGTTCCGGCTGGATCCGTTTAGTACCGTCGATGTACAAAATAGAAAGTTCAATGGCCCTTTCCATTTCGGTCTGTACCGATAAAACCACATCTCTGATTTCCTGCCCGTTTTGGTGATTCTTTTTCGGCAATGTCACAACTAAATCGGAGAGCGCATTTATGATTTTGTCTAGCAGTAACATACAACCTCCCTATTTCTTGGCATCCATTCACTTTACCGCACAGCTTTTCCCAGTGAGGTCCCATTGCTAACGGTGTCACAATAGCGTTGAGTTGCAGCGATTCTGGCAGCGGTTTGAGACTGTACTTATTTATTTGTAGCCGATGATTGCCAATACTACCAACCCCGGAAATTAAGCTGATAAAAATTTAATAGACCGGCACGGCAAAGCAAACAGGAGAACTGGGCGAATAAAAGGCTACGCCATGAACAGTAAGGCGGAGAGAATGCGAGGTGCAAGACTCTGACGAGTGAGCCTGCACCTCCATAAGACGAAAGCTTAAGGTGGGTTATTTAACCTTTATGATGCCAATTAAAATGCAGACCGCACCGCCAATCATACCAACCCACGCTTCCATCGGCGTATCGCCACTGAATGCGCGCTCAAGCTGAGAACTGGCTGAGTCGTAGACATCGTACCCCCAGATGGCCAGCGCTACACCTGCAATGATTAAAATTATTCCAATGATTTTTCCCAGGCTCATACCCTCTCCTATTATTTATTGTCGTTTCTTGGGAACAGTGTGACAGCCGCCTCGTATTCTGCTTTTGCACACAGTAGGCCGTCACAGAAATGCTGTTAAGCCAATTAGTTATACACTATTTTGGCAACGGGCGATTATGCGCGGTTAAAAAACTTAGTTTATCCCAGTATCCGCGCTGAAAAGCGATCAGACCGTTCTCAACCTTAAAAAAGCCGCACCCCCGCAATCCAAGTGGATCTTTCCACTCCAGAATCCCCCACTGCCCGTCTTCGAAAATGTGCTCAACAATGCAAACCATCTTTGCTTCTGCAAACTCGCGGGAAAACATGGCGTATATCGCCTCTCTGCCTTCAACCGGGGCGTTAGCCACCTGATGGTTAACCGCATCTTCTGCATAAAGCCCGGCCAGTTTACTTGCGTCCTGCTGATTGAACGCCTCTACCCAGTTTTCCACTACAGCCCGGGGGGTCATCGCCGCTTCACCTCCACCCTCATGTCACGCACCGCAATCGCTAGTACCTGAGAAACGTAATGCTTAGCGGGTAAGGCCATAACTCGCCGTGATTTGCTTTTATCGCTGCAATAATAGCAAACAGAAAATTAACAATGGCCAACAGAATAAGTCCGAATGCACCTATGACTATGAGCGTAAGAATACCGAAAATAATACTGTAAATCAGACAACTGATGATCCAGTTGATAGTCACACGGCCATGCTTATCAATGTCAGGATGCTTGTCTTTGTGGGCGACCCACAGAACAACAGGTAAAATAAAACCCAGGCCGGGCGCGACAATACTGGCAAGCTGACTTATGTGAATGAGCATGCAGTAAGGCTTAAGCTGCATTCCCCAGTATTCCTGATGCTGTTCCATAGAGCTGTCGTCCTGCACTTATTAGCATTAACTGTTGATCACCCCCTGTGCCGGCCGCTTAGATTTCTCCTAACAACATAAGCATGACCGCCAGGGCTTTTTTGCGTTCACGAAGCTGGTCGTCTTCAACGAACAGTGACGTACCATAACCCGGGTTACCTTCGGCAAAGTACACTGGCGTACCGTAGCCGGTAGATTCCTCTGTCACATGAATGGATGTGGCATAGCCCGGATCCTGATTATAAATGTACAATCTTAACGCTGCCGCCCGCGGACTTTCCCATGGCTTCTTAAGCACGATATCCGCGTCGTTCATATCGTTGGTAAAGTAAAATGTTTTACCGTACCCGGGATCGCGATCGGCCACATAGAGTGTGTTGCCATAGCCAAGCGGCCTGTCTGACATATAGATGAGCTCATTGGCATCATCCGGTCTGTCCACGATAGAGACAGAGGTTTTACCGGCAGCCTGTACGCTCCCAACCATGAGACAAAATAACGCAGCAACGCAGAGTCGAATCGTCATCTGCAATCCAAATTAGGGTGTGTTGTTAAGAAAGCTAGCACCAGGGTCAGGTGTTTGCAATACAATGATCGGCGTTTACCTTCACGCAGGGGGCGCAGGTGGAGGCGCCTGAGTCCGCAGTTTCGGCACCGAACGCTATCGTTGTAAGGCTGACAGACTTCCGGCGAAGCAGAGACAGGTGAACTGGCGAAGCTATTCAGAGTGACAATCACTTAAAATAAATAAAATCCGTCACGAAAATTTGTCCTGAGACATTTTAAATAACACTGCATAAGCTTATCGTAACCAACCTTACCCATTACGGCTTATCCAGGCGCGCCCGAAGTTGCTGCATATTGTATTTTAAAAGCATTTTTTGCTGAAACGATAAGTTTTCGCCCTGCAGGATATGGTGTTTAAGTTCCAGCTTGTCAGATTCAATAGCCATATAGCGATCCAAGTCCAGCTCTTGGTAGCTGCTATACAGCCGTCGCAGGTTTTGATCTGCTACCTGCACTTCGTCAATTCCCCACGACCATCCATGACGGTAAATAAGAAATAGCACACTATGTTGGTGACTCACACCCTTCCCCTGAAACGACACACTCACAGCAACGTGGTTTGATCGGGAAAAGGGGGTCCAGTATTTCTCTATTTCTGCATCAAAGGAAATTTCACTATTTTGCCTGATATCCAGACTGGTCATCAACGCCAGTAAAAACAGAAAATTTTGATCTTCACAACTACGAGGCTGCTCGCGTTCATGCGCGCTATCTTCCATCTTCAAATCAATGCAGGTATCAGTTAGCGAGCCAGACATTACATTATCAAGATAACTTTCGGCCAGCCCTCTTGCGCGGTGATTCTCGCCCACAAGACTCACAGCGAACAATATCAGCACCAACGGGATCAAAGCCAGCACGCGCAAAACCATTTTGTTAAACACTGTTAAACGCTCCTGGTTTTGTCGCGGCGGGTCAGCCTGGCACCGGCAGCGCGGTAATACAGGCCGCCGGATTTTACAACGCGCCGACAAACGAACAGGACACGCTTGGTTATTGACAGCAAATGCATGCGTTACAGCTCGCTTCGTGGGGCAATTTTGGCAGTAGAATAAAACCTTACCGGCACCCTTTGCTGATTAGACGATGCTGGCGCAAAATCGCCCTTGGGAATTTCATCGAGACGTTCCTGGGTCATAAACCCTTCAGGGGAAGAGTCGATTAGCGTTTTTTCGACTTCAATGCCATTTGAGTCGATAACTGTCAGCACTGTCCACTCGCCATGCCCCTCTGGCAGCCAATCTGGCCGCTTGCGCAACATGATGATCGGGTGATCGTCCTGCACCCAATAATCCGATAGGTTTTCAACATCAATTTCAATAATGTCAGAGGCAAAGTACGGTGTGACGGGCTGTGGTGATGACTGACAACCGGCTAACAGTGAAATAAATAATAAAGTTACCAGCTTTTTCATAAACACTCTCCCTGTGAGATTATTCAAAGACCTGCAACGGTGATAAAAATAATATTTTAGCGTGCGATGAGACGTATTCGGCTTGCTATACGACTTATCAAACGACGATAGTTTTAAGCTGCAAATTGACGCAACACTACATGCTATTGTCACCCGTTGCCAGCAGGTTACGCCTGCGCTGTATAAACGACATTAATACCCAGCGCGACTACTAACACTAGCAATGCCACCCCTTTCACAATAGCCTCCAGTCTTCGGTAGACATGCTCATTATTACGCGTGTCATAGTGATCGAGGATACCGAGCGCTAAATAAAGACTGCCAACGATGAAGGAAGCAAATGCCAGGATCACAGCGTTTCCAAAGAGCGTAACATCGCCTCGACCATATTGCAGGTACAACTCACCTTTATAAAGGCCAACGCTCCCGTAAGACAGAAGAAACGTAATCAAAAGAAGTTTAACGATGCGCTGTTTGCGCGGTACCTGATTCGGCACGTAATGTTCGTCACTGACTTGCTTTTCAAATTTCATGGTTTACATAGCTTCATCGATATTACATCATAGCTCTGTTGTCAGCTGCTGCGAGCACTTAATGCACGTATTAGCCTGAAAAATGCCACACCGCCAAGATAACCGCAATAATGTAAATTAGCGATATCATTAAAGTTCCAGGGGACTGCTTTGTTTTGTCGCTGTGTCCACTAAGCTCATCTTCATCCCGATATTCCTCGAAATTGAAGCCACGAGTGCTAAGTGGATTACCCACATGTATTTTAACTTCAATTGCACCGGCCCCAATCGCTAACTCTCTTAACGCACGCTTTTCGATTTGCGTTAGCC
>CAZDUT010000182.1:0-6586 GCA_964508695.1 uncultured Alteromonas sp. | reverse complement strand
ATGGACGAGAAAGGCATGTCACGCAAAGCGGCGCTGTTTAGTTTAGGTGTCTTGATGGTGGCAATTGCCGTGCTGTGCGCACTGTCATTTGGCTATGTCGATGCGCTGACCTCGTTTGTCAGTTATGCCGATCAGCCCAAGTCATTTTTCGACATTGTCTATGACGTGTTTTACGAGACCATATTGCCACTTAATGGCTTTCTGATTTGTATATTTGTGATGTACCGCTGGAAGAAAGCGAACTTTAATGCAGCCCTTGAGCAAGGGGCTGACAGTTACAAAGGCACCTGGCTTGAAAAGTATGTGGATGTCTCGGTAAGCACTTTTATTCCTGCTATTTTGCTGATCATATTTGTAAACACCGTAGCGGTGAAATACTTTGGGGTCAGTCTGTTTAGTTAGAGAATAAAGAAGTTAGCCCCCTCCGGCCACTGTGGCGCTAGCCTGGTGGCCATTTCCGGTGGACGCTCGTAAAGAGGGGAGTCCACCACCCTCTTTGGCGTACACCGCCGTTTGGTGGCCGCACACGCGGCTAACACATATCTGCCGGATCGGGGATAACCAGTGTCAGGTCCAGGTAGGCAAGAGTAGCGGTAGCATCGATAATTTTGCCAGAGGCAGGTTTATCCGTGTCCTGAAATGCCGGGAGTGGCAGATGACGCTTCTTTGCACAGGCTGAGTAATAGTCGCCACGCTTCGGGTGCAAGGCGCTGCAAAGGTGCAGCGTGCGCTGCGCGGGTCCCTTGTTGAACAGCACTTCAATGGCATTGGACACATCCTTAATGTGTATAAGGTTGATTGGCTTGTTGCCTTTGTCCAGGCTGCGCCCAGCGAGCATATGAATAGGGTGTCGATCGGGGCCGGTTAGCCCCGCCAAACGTAATATGGTGTAGCGCTCAGGCAGCGTTGAGCGGATATGTTCTTCAATCGTCAGATTGGCCTTGGCAGAAGCGGTGTCGGGCGCGACAGGCGACTGCTCGGTCACAGGGCCGTTTACTTCATCGCCGTAAACAGATGTGGTGCTGATAAAAATCAGGTGTCTGATAGGTTGCTTGGCAAACGCATCAACCAGGTCACACATTTGCTGCTGATACTCGGTCAGGTCTGTCTGTCGCCGACCGGCGGGTATATTGAGCAGCACCGTCGCATCGCGGGTATTGTCGAGCAGGTGCGAGGGATCCTCACCAAGCGAATAGCGATAGGCGTCAATGCCTCTGGCCCGCAAGTCGCTGGCTTTGTGCTCATCGCGGGTTGTGCCGGAGAGCGTTGCAGTGGTTGTTAGCTGGCGGGCAACATATTTGCCCAACCAACCGCAACCACAGATAATTAAATGGGGGGGAGACATGGTCATGCTAGTCTGCCAAAATAATTATACTTATAGCAGGCTACCATGAGTTTTGCCTGATTACATCTTGTCGTGCCTACCGTGATAGCTGACGTCCATCAGGTTCAGTCCATCAAGGCCGGGGATCGTTTGCTGCATTCTGGTTTCTGCTTCCTCGGCCTGCGCCAGCACTTCACACAAATCATCGGCTTTATCTTCGAGTTTAAGAGCCTGACGTTCTACGCGTTGCTCTATTGAGTCGCCGAAGCGTTCCATTTTGGCTTCAAACGCGTCCATGTCACCGCCTTCCCACATCATCTGAGTGCCCAGTGCGATAAGTATTTTGCCCATAGACTGACTGACCGCACTTTCTATGCGATCTTCAAACTCATTTTCCCAGCCGCCGTCCATCCAGTTTTTTTGCTGCATTTCAAGGGAGTTAATGCGGATATTGCCATCGGCATCATAGAAGGTGTTGTCCAGCTCATCCGACATATCGGCAAACATGGTGTTGAACTCGCTAACCACATCATTGTCAGCCCCAAACAGCTCGCCGAAAACTTCATTGACCGCGCTGGATGCCAGCTCCAGGCCATCAACTGCAATACTTACTGACATCGGGATAGCGGTATCGATGTGGCTATAGTAATCACTTACTGCACGTTGCTGTTGCTGGTCCAGGCGTATGGCCTCTCCATTGATACTCAGATCATGATCCGGCGTAATCGTCATGGTATCGCCGTTATCCATATCTACCGTTAGCACCCCCCGTTCATAAAGAATGTTGCCGTCCAGTTCGACGTTACACTCTTTAGCATGGGCCAGCACAGGCGTGGCCATGACAAGTGAGCCCAGGGTTGTCAGTGTGAGAATGCGATTCATAAGTTCCTCGTTATTTTTCTACCGTAAGCCCGAGAGTGACAGCAAACACTGGGCCATAAAGCAAAACCTTTAAATAACAGTGTCTTACGTCTTTGGTGGTGATGATTTTATTGATGTTTATACGTGCTTTTAGCGATTTTGTTTAGAAACTGGTGAAATTGACCATGATCAATCAACCGTACATTTAACGGTATTAATGCCGCTTAGATACTGTGCATAGCGGATTGTTTTAGGCATAATACGCGCAGATAAAAATAGGGGTTACATCGAATGAATGACTGGATTAACGCAATCATGTTTGGCATCGCGCTTATCGCCTTCGTTCTGGGGTTAAGCAGCGTAATCATGGGCTTTATGACATCACCGGCGGGTGAAAATGGCATGCAGGAAAAAATCGAATATGGTTTTTTCGGGGTATCCGGGCTGGTTGTCTGTCTGGTACTTGGCTACGCCTTAGCGTAGACCGTCAACCACGATGCCAAAAGGCGCAGGTATTTCCTGCGCCTTTTTTGTTTATGGCGTACCATCGTGAGGCGAGCCCGTTTCCGGTAACGTTCTCATTGTCTCCTGGGCTCGGGCTGTGTCCACCAGAGAAGACAAATGCCCATCGCGCTGGTAGGCGCTTAATTCAAACTGATCCAGCATCGCCATGATGTGATCAAAGATATCAGCCTGCACTTTTTCGTAATTTACCCACTGCTGCTCAGTACTAAAACAATAGACTTCAAGTGGAAGCCCCAGTTCCGTCGGCGGTAACTGACGGACCATGTGTGTCATAGACTGATTCACATTAGGGTGTTTCTCTAAATACGCATTCAGGTAGGCGCGGAACGTACCAATATTGGTCAGTTTACGGTTGTTTAACAGGTCGCTTTCGTCGATCGAGTGGTCTTTGTGGTAGCTACGCAACTCATTGGTTTTGTCTTTAATGTATTGCTCGATGTAACGGATCTTGGAAAACTTCTCCAGCATCGCCGGTGTGCAGAGCTTGACTGAGTGTATATTAATGTAGATTGCACGCTTGATGCGGCGTCCGCCTGACTCTTCCATGCCCCGCCAGTTCTTGACCGCCTCATTGGTGAGGCTGTAGGTCGGAAGGGTTGAAATGGTCATGTCCCAGTTCTGTACTTTGACGTTAGTGAGGCCGATTTCAAGAATCACCCCATCCACTTCATACTTGGGCATCTGGATCCAGTCACCGGTATTGAACATGCGGTTCGCCGCAATCTGAATACCTGACACGAAGCCTAAGATGGTGTCGCGGAAGATAAGCAGTAATACCGCTGCAATTGCGGTTAACCCTGAGACTATGAGTAAAGGGCTGCGATCGATAACCAGCGAGATACTTAGCAATACACCGATGATGGCGACGATCAGCTTGGTGACCTGAATGAATCCGGTTATCGGAGCCCGCCGTGACATGGCGGCGGTATTATAAACGTCTTCCAGAGTGCTGAGCAGCGCATAAATGGCCAGAACTGCACTGAATAGCATGTACAGCATGGCGGTCTTGACCATAAACCCGCGCAGAACAGAGCTGTCGTCAATCAGTGTCGGTATGATCAGGGTAATACACAGTGCCGGCAGCAGGTGTAACAAGCGCCGGAAAAAGCCATGTTTAAGCAGACCATTGTCCCACGTGGCACTTGAGCGGTTTACCCAGGCGGCAATTTGCGGACGAATTACAATTCGCGCAAACAAATAAACCATAGCGGCAACCGTCAGTGTCGCACTGATGGCCACCACGTTATACAGCACGGTATCGACGCCGATGCCGGGTAGAAGGAGTTCAAGCAACTCCAGAAAATGAGTTCGCAATGAGGAAGTAAGCTGCTCTGTTTCCACGTTAACGCTCCAGTAACTGACTAATGTGGTTATCTTTTGATGCCCATAACTGGTTCAGCCAGTCATAAAAATAATGCCGGGCGTCATTGTTAGCGGTATCGGTGGGAACAATCTGGTTATCCGGCACCGGCAGTACTTTTACGTCGATGATAATGCGTGACATTTTGCCACATAGCATGGCCATCATAGGATGGCGGCGATTGTCGGGGTACACCAGAGAAACATCCAGAATATTGGTGAAAAGCTGGCCCATCGCTGCCAGCGTAAAGGCCACGCCGCCTGCTTTTGGCGGTAACAGGTGACGGTAAGGACTGGCTTTGGTCCTATGCTTGTGTTGCGTAAAGCGGGTGCCTTCAACAAAGTTAATCACGGTAGTCGGGGTGGTACGAAACTTGTCACAATACCTGCGTGTCGTTTCAAGATCTTTGCCTTTCTTTTCAGGGTGCCTTGCCAGGTAAGCGCGGCTATAGCGCCGCATAAAGGGCATATCCAACGCCCAGGCACCCAGACCGACAAAAGGAAGCCAGATGAGCTCCTGCTTTAAAAAGAACTTAGGCGCAGGGATCCGGCCAACTGCGAATTCGATGAGCAGGATAATATCCAGGTAACTTAAGTGGTTGGCGACAATCAGATACCAGCTTTGTTTGGATAGCTCGCCATCAATGTTAACGGTCACTGTGACCGGGTTGAACACCCGGATAAAGAACACGCTGCACTTGCCGAAGCTGAACATAAACAAATGCATAAGCGACAGTAAACCGCGACGCAGGGCAGGGACTGGCAGTGCCAGCTTAATCAGCCCAAACAGGATGACCAGGCCCCCCCACAGGGTGAGGTTAATAATCTGAAGGCAAAAGTGGATGATGAAGATAAACGGTGTCACTACAACTTTCATACAACGTTTTCCGCGGCTCGCATTTTACTAATCAGTGCATCTTTTTCCGCCCAGCGCTCATTGAGCCAGGTCTGAAAACGGGCTTTCGCTTCAGGGTTGGTGAAATAATCATCGGTGAAAAAGCCGGATTCAACGATATCCTTAATCGGCATTACCATGACATTGACATTGATTTGCTTCACCTTCCCACTGACAAAATCCCAGAATGAGGGAACCCCCCGTGGATAGTCAATGGTTACATCAATCAACTTGTGCAGTTGGCTGCCCATAGCCGACAGGACAAATGCCACTCCACCCGCGCGAGGTTTTAGCAGGTATTGATAAGGCGATGACTGCGCCTCATGCTTTTGTCGGGAAAAGCGGGTCCCCTCAACGAAATTCATGATGGAGACCGGCTTAAAGCGGAATTTTTCGCAGGCCCGTCGCGTTGTCTCCATGTCTTTGCCCTGCATATGTGGATGCTTGGCAAGAAACGCTTTGCTGTAACGACGCATAAACGGGAAATCGAGGGCCCACCAGGCAAGGCCAAGTACCGGTACCCAAATCAATTGCTGTTTCAGGAAAAACTTTAAAAAAGGGATTTCGCGGTTAAAAACCCGTTGAAGCACCAATATGTCCACCCAGGACTGGTGATTAGCAATCACCAGGTACCAGTCGTTTCGTGTCAGTTGGTCCAGGCCTGACACCTGCCACCGGGTATTGCTGGTCAGCCGCTGATTGAAGTTATTACAGGTGATCCAGGCGGTTGCACAGGCATCAAGGAGAAACGAGATCAATCGCCGCCAGGGCGCAAACGGTATCAGCTTAAAAAAAGACAATATGAATACCGGAGTGGTCCATAAAATCGTATTAAAAAAGTACAGAGTGACAGAAAACACCCCGATAATATGATGAAACAGCCGTTTGAACATCGAACTCACCTCAAAAATTAGGCACTTAGTGTAAACGAAGTTGATCTAAAATCCGATAGAGCCTTTAATGATCGCTGATCCAATGCCCCGAATCAGGAGAAAAATATGCAAGGTGAAACGCTACGTTGCAAAGCGGCTGTTGCGTGGGGAGCGGGCAAACCGCTGTCAATTGAAACCATAGAGGTTGCACCACCTAAGGCAGGCGAAGTTCGGGTTAAAATCCTTGCGACAGGCGTATGCCATACTGACGCATTTACCCTGTCAGGCGATGACCCGGAAGGTCTTTTCCCCAGCATTCTTGGTCACGAGGGGGGCGGTATCGTCGAGTCCGTCGGCGAAGGTGTTACCAGTGTGAGTGTCGGTGACCATGTGATCCCGCTCTATACCCCTGAATGCGGTGAGTGTAAATTCTGTAAGTCTGGCAAGACCAACCTGTGTGGTAAAATTCGTGAAACCCAGGGTAAGGGCCTGATGCCAGATGGCACATCGCGCTTCAGTAAGGACGGTGAAACCCTTTACCATTATATGGGCACCTCGACCTTCTCCGAATATACCGTACTTCCCGAAATCTCGCTGGCGAAAGTAAATAAAGAAGCTCCGCTTGAAGAAGTTTGTCTGCTTGGCTGTGGCGTGACTACCGGTATGGGCGCAGTGCTCAACACCGCGAAAGTTGAGGAAGGAGCGACCGTCGCTGTATTTGGCTTAGGTGGTATCGGCTTATCAGCAATT
>CAZDUT010000181.1:0-6593 GCA_964508695.1 uncultured Alteromonas sp. | reverse complement strand
CATCAAGCATGGCACCGCGAATACGTATACCAGCAAAGGTTTCAAAGCTGGCGCCTTTAGAACCGTCAAAGTTTTTCGCTGCTTCCAACAATCCAATCATGCCCGACTGTATCAGGTCGTCGACAATGACACTGGCTGGCAACCGCGCCATCAGGTGATGCGCAATACGCTTCACCAGCGGTGCATGTCGCTCAACAAGCTGTGATTTATCGGCTTGCTGTTGGTAAGCTGCGGCTTTGCTATTCAACGTTCACTTCTCGCTACTTTGCCGGACACCAATTGTTCAATGAAAAATTCCAGATGTCCACCAGGCTGATTTGGTACAGGCCAGGCGGCCGCTTTGCCGGCTAGCTGAGATATTGCAACTGCCGCCGGAGAGCCGGGGAACGCATCAACAATGGCAGTTTGCTTGCGCACTGCGCGACGAATATTTTCGTCAAAGGGAATGGTTGCAACCAGCTCAAGTGCCACATCCAGAAAGCGTCCGGTAACTTTAGATAATTTACTGAATAATTCCTGACCTTCACGAACATCCCGAACCATATTGGCAACAACCTTAAAGCGGAACACGCCATGTTCACGGTTGAGAAGTTTAATCAGCGCGTAAGCATCCGTCAGTGAGGTGGGCTCATCGCACACCACGACCATAATGTCCTGCGACGCTTTGGAGAAACTTAAAACCATATCGGAGATACCGGCAGCGGTATCGACAATCAGTACATCAATTTGCGAGCGCAACTCGCTGAACGCACGAATAAGACCGGCATGTTCCGTCGGCGACAACTCCGTCATTGCCTGTGTCCCCGACGTGGCCGGCGCTATTTTGATTCCATGAGGGCCAGTCACCAATACGTCGTCGAGTGTGCACTCGCCTGACAACACATGAGACAGGTTTTTCTCGACACGCAGGCCAAGCATCACGTCCACATTTGCCAGACCGAGGTCGGCATCCAGTACCATTACGCGCTTGCCCTGCTTCGCCATAGCAATAGCGGTATTCAGGGTAATGTTGGTCTTCCCGACACCTCCCTTGCCGCCAGTCACTGCAATGACTTTAATTAACCTTGATTGATTCATTTTCCGTAAGCTACTCGCTTGATCTTCGATCATACTGCTTGTGCTGCATCTACTTCGTAAGTGCCACTAGTATGATCCAATCCATACTTTTTATAAAGCTTTGCAGCAGTGGATACCAGAGATTTCGCATCAGCTACTTTTATATCTTCCGGGACTTTCTGCCCATCAGTGACATAACTGACAGGTAGCTGGTATTCCACCGCTGCACTGACGATTTCGCCCAGTGAATAACATTCATCCAACTTGGTGAAAATACAGCCATCCAGCTTAACCGGATCGTAAGCACCTATAATACGCTGAAGTGCCGGATACTGGGTATTGGCCTGCGTAACCAGGTATTTTTTGACCCGTTGCATTTGTCCGGTATCAAACTGTTGCAACTGTTTAATCAAACGACTGTCACGCTGGCTGAAGCCCGCCGTATCAATAAGGACCAAACGCTTATGACGTAGCTGGAACAGCACGTCGGCCAGTTCTTCGCTGCTTTGCGCCTTCTTCACCGTGCAGCCAATAATTTTGCCATAGGTTGCCAACTGTTCGAAGGCAGCAATACGGTAGGTATCAATGGTGACCATAGCCACCGACTCTACCCCGTATTTTTGTGCGTATCGTGCGGCAAGTTTCGCTACCGTGGTGGTTTTCCCCGTTCCGGTAGGGCCTACCAAGGCCACAACACCAGACTGAGAAAGGATATCGTTGCCGGTAACATTAATGCGATTAGACAGTAAGTTAAGCAAGTACACCCAGGCTTCACGCTCATTGTATTCAGCCGGCACATAGTGAATCAGCTGTTCTGACAACTTCTCGCTCAGCCCCATATTGATCAGACATTGGCGCAGATACTGGTGGACAGGACGATGACGCTGCTTTTTCGCTTCCATCAGATCGGCCACCTGGAACTGCAATACACTGCGCAGTGACGCCAGCTCTTCTTTAATTTCTGCCAGATTATCGCCGCCTTCTGCCGGCGCAGCGGATGGAGTGTGCTGAGTGGAAGCCATCTCCATCGCCGGTGTCTGTGACGGCGAAGATGCAGCGGGCGACTGTCTGAATGCTTCAACAGGTGACGTGGATGCACTAGCCTGAGGTTGCGCGTGCGACTGCGCCGCCGTTTTGCCGCCGGTCTGTTTGTCCAGCAGTGCCCGCAGCGTATCCGGTCCGTCATCACCAATGATTTCACTTAAGCTCGGGGTCGAGGTTTCTTTTTTGTTACCTGACTTCAGCGACAGCTTGGCCTCAGGCTCTTTGTCATATGCAGCCACCAGTTCAACACCGTCTGCCACCTTGCGGTTCGACATAATCACGGCATCGCTGCCTAGCTCTGCTTTTACCTGATTGAGCGCCTCGCGCATATCTTTACCAAAGAATCGTCTGATTTTCATTGCAACCTCTCAATAAACCCGGGTGTCAGATTATTGACCCACAGAGCTGACAATTTTTATTTGTTTGTCGTCCGGCACTTCCTGATAAGAAAGGACATGTAAGCCAGAGACAGAATATTTCAGGAAGCGCGAAAGCACGGGTCGTAACATGCCAGACGTCAGTAATACGGCGGGCTCGCCCTCAAGCTCCTGGTTCTGACTTGCCTGCTGCAATGACTTCTGTAGCTTGTCGGCCAGACCCGGCTCGATGCCAGCGCCATCTTCGCCACCTGCCTGCAATGACTGGTGCAACATCTGTTCCAGTTCTGGCGCCAGAGTTATGACAGGGATCTCCTGATTGCCCGAAACGATTTCCTGCACGATAAGCCGTTTGAGTGCGATACGTACTGCAGACACCAACACGTCGGGATCCTGACTACGCGGTCCATACTCACTCAGGGTCTGCACGATGGTGCGCATGTCCCGAATTGGTACACCTTCAAACAGCAGGGTCTGCAGGACTTTCACCACGGTAGACAACTGCAGGATATCCGGCACCAGCCCTTCCACCAGCTTAGGATTGTCCTTGGCCAGCATATCCAGTAACTGCTGTGCTTCTTCATAGCCAAGCAACTGGTAGGCATTGTTGGTCAGCAACTGACTTAAGTGCGTGGCCACAACGGTGGCGGCATCAACCACGGTATAGCCCAGTGTTTGTGCATGTTCACGCTTGTTAGGTTTGATCCAGACCGCATCCAGTCCAAAGGCGGGATCCTGGGTAGTGCGCCCCTCCAGCTTGCCAAATACCTGACCGGGGTTGATCGCCAATTCTTCGTCATGGCTAATCTGTGCATCGCCTATCGTGACACCCAGCATGGCAATCTCGTAGGCATTAGGGTCAAGATCCAGGTTGTCGCGAATATGTACAGGCGGTACCAGGAAGCCCAGTTCCTGAGACAGTTTTTTACGCACCCCTTTAATACGGGTTAACAGCTCACCGCCCTGTGATTTATCGACCAGCGGGATCAACCGGTAGCCGACTTCCAGCCCAATCGTGTCAACATGCTGTACATCGTCCCAGCCAAGTTCTTTGACTTCCGGTGCTGCAAGTTCGTCCTTATTGACTTCGGCAGGCGTTGCAGATTGTTCGGCCGCAACTTTTTGCTGACGATTTCGCCAGTAAGCGTAGCCGGCGGCCATGGCCGAGAAGGACAGGAACGCCAGATGCGGCATGCCGGGGATGATCCCCATCACAAACAGCACAGCCGCCGCGATATACAGCGCCTGTGTGTTACCCAGTTGCTCCGTGATTTCGCTGCCCATTTCCTGGGTTTCGTTTTCACGTGTCACAATTATGGCGGTGGCCACAGAAAGCAGCAGCGAAGGAATTTGCGCCACCAGGCCGTCACCAATCGTCAGAATGGTATACACCTCGATGGCATTACCGAAACTTAAATCGTGCTGGATCATGCCAATGAAAAGCCCGCCCACAATATTGATCAGCATAATGAACAGACCGGCAACGGCGTCACCTTTGACAAATTTTGACGCACCGTCCATCGACCCGTAAAAGTCAGCTTCGGCCGTGATTTCTTCGCGGCGCGCGCGCGCCTGGTCCTGATCAATATAGCCGGCGTTGAGGTCGGCATCGATTGCCATTTGCTTGCCCGGCATGGCATCAAGGGTAAATCGTGCGCCCACCTCTGAAATACGTCCGGCACCGGCGGTAACCACTTTGAAGTTGATGATAAGCAGAATCGCAAACACCACGATCCCCACGGCATAGTTGCCGCCAATCACCACTTCACCGAAGGCTTCGATGACTTTACCGGCAGCGTCTCCGCCTTCGTGGCCGTACAGCAGGACAACCCGCGTTGAGGCAACGTTCAGCGCCAGCCGCAAGACCGTGGCAATCAGCAGTACCAGCGGGAAAATACCAAAATCGATAGGCCGCGTGGTAAATACCGCGACCAGAATGATAACCAGCGACAGGGCAATGTTAAAGCTGAACAGGATGTCCAGCAGAAATGGCGGCATGGGCAGAATAACCATCCCCATAATCGCCAACAGTACAATGGGCGCTCCCAGACCACTGGTAAACTGCTGTAGCTGATTTTTATCGAATCGCTGTAAATAACCGGTAAGCTGCATACGTACTTTACATCTCTATCAGAATTTTGACGCTTTCTCTGTCTGACGAGACTAATTACAAACACTGTGCCAGTTTTGAAACTTTTATTTGGAGTTTAGCTAAATCGCACTCTTTCCGTGATCTGAAGTCACCTTTAGTGGTGGAGAGTTAGTCTGGCAGCATTCTCACATCACTGTCTCTGACAGACCAGGGCGGAGTGAGGTCACTTGAAGGCGCAAGTTCGGCTTTGTGAGGCTTGGGCTCGAAGAGGCGTCAAAACAGGACGTGAGGATTAAATTGATGGAAGGCGTAAGTATTAATGCCAGTCTGGTAGGAGAAGTTATCGTTGCTACGGGCCTCCTGACGGCCGTGGTTAATTGCCCGATCGCATTCAGGCTTTCTGAGAAGATATCGCGCGCGTTTATTTACGGAGTGGGAATGGGCCTAATGGTTTCCCCCTCGCCCCCTTTTTTTACCCTTATTCGATTTTTGCGCCTGTATCGGAATAAGACACCGCGACAATCACACTAAATAGGCTACTGAGCAACCTTATGATTGCGTTTCTCTGCAAACTCACGCAGAAATTCGGCGTAGCGATGATGGCAACCACCGGCGTTGCTGTTTTCAGTGACCCGATACGCGTCATACCTCTCACCATTGCTGTCCATATAGTCGATCACCTGAGAGTAAAACGTTGCGATATACTGCTCGTCTCTGCTGTTAGTCGGCAGCGATAACTGCGTGCCAACAAGTTCTACTTTCCGGAATACAGCATTGCGCAGTGTATCGATAGTGCCCTCAACATCCCTCTTTTCTTCAAGCTGTTATAAGGCCAGAAGCGAAATTTGACCATTTGCCACATGTTCATGCGTATGAGAGGCCCAGCCTGAGTGTGTTGTCATTGCCACGCCGCCTGTCACGCCTGCGGCAAAGACAATAAGCACAAACACCCCAACACCCGCCCATGTTAAAACGGTAGACTTCATCTGATCCTCCTGCGTTCATATCCTGACTGAAGGTATTCTAACCATTCCCATTAGCCATACAAAGGAAGGCTATATGCTGATTACTCGTCTGTGGTGAGCACTGTGTGCTCCCCTTTCGGAAAACGGTGCAGAAGATCCGTACCCGGCGACCAGTAAGGCAAGGCGTTACGCAGCACGGCCCCCTGGTAATAATCTACCGGCCACCGATGGGCACTGCCCGCGTACACTTCACCGCCAGCTGCTTTTAGTGCCGTCACGTCAAATGTATGAGCATGGTCTAATGGCACATTGCTGCCGGGCACGCCATCATCCACATCAATATACGCATCACTGATATCGGCGCAGGACCCAAAATTACGCGGCCCATAATTCCAGTCAACGCCGCTGTAGATCCCCAGTGGGTCAAGGTAAGTAGCCTGTACTATCAGTGACGAATTGTGTTGTTTCAGACTTTCGCACAGCCCGAACACCACAAACGCGCCGGCACTGTGGCCAATTAGATGCACGCGTTTAAGTGAGTCATGTTGTGCAAGCGCCTCTCCAAGCTGCCACCCTATCCGCCGTCCGTTATTCGAACACCGAAATAAATTGTCCGAATAGCCTGACCAGTCAACTGCGTAGAGTTGCTGCGTCTGACTGACCACACGTTGCTCGAGGCGCTTCGCGAATGGCAGCGCCCAGCTTGCCGCCGTGTCGTCCTTGCCGTGCACCAACACGATAAGCTCCTCTTTATGGCTGGCCACCTCCGGCACCTCAACGTTAAAGGTCACGGGCCACGGAAAGTAAGAAAAAATAAGCAACCCAACCGTCGCGCCCATGGGTGGAATAGCGGGCAACACCAAGAGCATCAGTAACCAGAACTTTAGCGTGTGGTTGTATAGCCTCTTATTTAACACTGTGCTTCTGAACATCCTATCCTTAAAAGTGTGGGTAACTATGTTGGTTACGGGGTCTTCAACCTGGCATCCACGCACCGCGTTTTACCCATACCGGGGCGCATTTGATTACACGTCGTGTAACGCTAACAAATTTCAATAT
>CAZDUT010000180.1:0-6610 GCA_964508695.1 uncultured Alteromonas sp. | reverse complement strand
TTATCGAAGACGTATTCAGCGACGATGATTTAGGTGACTGGGAAGGTTTCGGCATGGCGGTGCAGGCTTACCAGAAGCGCGCTATTCACGTCATCGAATATATCCGCGAACTCACTGTGCGTGTGGGCCGTCAGATGATGGTACGCCTGGTTAAAGGCGCGTACTGGGATACCGAAATCAAAGCGACCCAGCAGCTGGGTGTTGAAGAATTTCCGGTGTTTACCCGCAAATCCTCTACCGATGTGTCCTTCCATGCCTGCGCCAATCGCCTGTTAGACTATCGCGATACGATTTATCCGCAGTTTGCCACACACAACGCCTATACCGCCTCGGTTATCATTGAGCTGGCTGGCGATGACAAAGACGGCTTTGAGTTCCAGTGCCTGCATGGCATGGGTGACACACTGTATGATCAGGTGGTTGCCGAGGACAATATTCAGTGCCGGGTGTATGCCCCGGTGGGCGAGCACGAAGACCTGTTGGCCTATCTGGTTCGACGCCTACTTGAAAACGGCGCCAATTCGTCGTTTGTCAATGCGATCGTCGATGACAGCAAGCCGGTAGAGTCGCTGCTGGAAGATCCGGTAGAAAAAACGCAGCGTCTGAAAACCCGCTACAACAAGCTCATCAAGCGACCTAAAGAGCTGTACGCACCTGAGCGAGACAACTCAAAAGGGATGGATTTGACAGACGTCAACGCGGTGAATGCGCTTCAGCATGAGCTGGCACGCTGGAAAACCCATTATCGCGTCGATGAGGCGGATCTGCCGGAAGGCGCCACACCGGTTCGCAGCCCTGAAAACCATGATGACATTGTTGGCTATCACATGTATGCCAATGAAGAGGACATGCGAAAGGCGCTGGATAAGGCTGACAGTGGCTTTGACGCCTGGTCAAAGCGGCCGGTTGAAGAGCGTGCGCTGATTCTGGAACGGACCGCCGATGCCCTTGAACGACACATGTCTGAACTTATCGCTATCTGTGTGCGTGAAGCCGGCAAGGTGGCACAGGACAGTATTGATGAAGTGCGCGAAGCCGTAGACTTCTGTCGCTATTATGCTGCAAGAGGGAAAGAGTTAGCCGAGGATCAGCGCTTACTGCCACGCGGCGTGGTGTTGTGTATCAGTCCGTGGAACTTCCCCCTGGCGATTTTCACCGGTCAGGTAGCGGCGGCGCTGGTTACCGGAAATACCGTGATTGCAAAACCAGCCGAGCAAACCAGTATTATTGCTAAACGCTGTATCGAAATCATGCACTCGGTAGGGTTGCCCGAAGATGCCCTGCAGTTGTTAATCTGTCCGGGCAAAGGCGTGGGTGAAACCCTGCTGCCCGATGAACGAATTAAAGCCGTGATGTTCACCGGTTCGACCCAGACCGGTACCTTGATTTCGCAAACCCTGGCCAGCCGGGGCGGTGAGCAGGTACCACTGATCGCCGAGACCGGCGGACAGAACTGTATGATTGTGGACTCAACAGCGCTGCCTGAGCAGGTTGTGGATGACATTGTACATTCCGGATTCCAGAGTACCGGTCAGCGTTGTTCTGCGCTGCGCGTGCTGTTTGTTCAGGAAGACATTGCCGACAAGCTGATCACCATGCTGACCGGCGCAATGAAGGAGCTTAAAGTCGGCGACCCAGCCTTCCTGAATACAGATATTGGCCCGGTCATTGATGAGAAAGCTCTGAAGAGTCTGCAGGATCACGAGCAGTACATGGAAGGCAAAGCGAAACTGCTTTATCGCTGTGAAATGCCGGATGCTGCCAAAAATGGTACGTATTACCCGCCAACGCTGTATGAAATTGAAAATATCGGTGTGCTTGAGAAAGAAACCTTCGGGCCGGTCATTCATGTCATACGTTATAAAGGCAAAGACCTTGATAACGTCATTGAACAGATTAACGGCACCGGCTACGGGCTGACCATGGGTGTGCATTCCCGCATAGAGGAACGGGCGCATGAACTTGCGGCGAAGAGCCGTTCAGGCAACGTGTACATCAATCGCAATATGATTGGAGCAATTGTTGGCGTGCAGCCGTTCGGTGGCCGTGGCCTTTCAGGTACCGGACCTAAAGCCGGGGGGCCGAACTATCTGCCGCGTCTGATGGTAGAACGTGCAACGCCCAAGCCGTCTACAATCGAAGATGTGGATGCTACGGATAAGGCGCTGGTGGGTGACGAAAAAGCTGTCGAGCAAGCCACCAGTATGATGGAAAAAGCCACGGCTGTTGAGGCCAAGTGGCGCCACACGGCGCTCAATGACCGGATTTCAGCAACACGTCAGTTGCTGGCAAAACTGGCCAAGGTTGATATTGTTGAAGAGCTGGCGGATGACCTGAACAGCACACTCGCCACCGCCAGACAGCAGCTGACCAATATCGAGACTAAACTCGCCAAGCCCAAGCAACTGCCGGGACCAACGGGAGAGTCAAATACCCTGTATCTGGAACCGCGTGGGGTATTGGTGTGTTTCGCCGATAAAGGTGTAACATTCGAATACTGGACTATGTCGATCGTTACCGCGCTGGCTACCGGTAACGTGGTGGTGTCGGTTGTTTCTGAAGAGTTCTACGACGAAGCCATGGAGTTCAAGGCACAGTTTGACGAGACCGGGGCACCGGAGAACGTGTTCCAGGTCGCCAAATTGCGGCACTTCGATACCCTGCTGATGGACAAGCGTCTGGCCGGGGTGGTTGTGGATTCAAGCACAGAGCGTACGGCTCGCATTAGCGCGATGCTATCATCGCGAGAAGAGGGCGGTATCTTGCCGGTGATTACCACGGAGTACACCGATAAGCTTATCCAGCGTATGGTCACAGAGAAGACCATCAGTATTGATACCACTGCCTCAGGCGGCAATACGTCGCTGATGACACTGGTTGAGGATGAAGAGTAAGTTCATCACCGTGTAACAAAAAAGGCGTGACCATGGTCACGCCTTTTTTTTATCAGTCGGAACTATTTATCGCGGTATTACATCCACTGGCTGTCACGACGACGTTTCTTCGGCAGGTAGGCAATAATCAGGCCCAACACAATCCCGCCGCCGGCAACAATACCGCCACGCGTAAACCAGGTAATCAGCTCATCCTGGTCTGCACGCTCAACCTTTGCGGTGAGCTCGGAGACTTGCTTGTCTTTCTCCTCCACCGAAGTCGAAAGCTGTGCAATCTGCTGGCGACTATCATTTAGCTGCTGGCGCAGGCGTGCACTTTCTTTTTCCGCCTTCGACAGGGCAGACTGACTGTCTGCTAGCTGTTGGCTCAGACGCGGTAACTGGTCGGAGAGTGGCAACGTATCGCTGACATAGCGCGACTCCACCCAGCCGTCGCGGTTATTTTCGTCGATGACATGCGTGAAGTCGCCATCGCGTTCAATAACCTGAATTGCGGTGCCGGCATCGATAGAGCCGAGGATGCGGTATTCGCGGCTTGGTCCGGCATGGATAAAGACAAAGAGATCGTCGCGAATAAAGTGATCAGCGGTATCAGCCTCACCGGTTTCATTCTGTTGCGCGAAGACGGGAAGGCTTAGGGTGATAACTATCAGGGTTAGCCAGGTTCGAATCATAAGAAACCCATTTCAGTGAAAAACAGTCCGATGGTAGGGCTTGCGCCATATAATGGCAAGCCTCCGATGAAGGTACAAAATCGAATCAGGTATGAATAGCGGTACGGATCGCGTTGCCAAACGGCAGGGAGAATTATAAGGTATCGCCCATGGAAACACGCCACTCCGGTAAGCATGGCTGAAATAGAATTAAAATTTGTTACGCGTCAGAATGTACGTCAGATCTTTAATGAGAAAGTACTCCCCGCGCTAAAGCAGCAAGGTGTGGAGGTTGCTGCGGGTCGCGAAATGCAGTTGCGAAACGACTACTACGACACGCCTGATCATGATTTTCAGAAACATAAAGTCGGCTTTCGGGTGCGCGGAAACAATGGTGAGTTTGAGCAGACACTTAAAACCAACGGCAAAGTGAGCGGTGGCTTGCATCACCGTGCGGAATTTAATGTCCCGCTAAAAGAGCCCAATCCGGATTTGACCTTATTTGATGCGGATGTCTGGCCTGATGGACTGGATCCGGAGGCAATTAATACCAAGCTTGCCCACCAGTTCAGCACGCATTTTACACGAACAGCTTTTGACGTCACGCTTGATGGTGGTCAGGTGGAAATCGTGCTGGATGAAGGGATCGCGACAACCACAAAAGACTCATCACCCATCCACGAAATTGAACTGGAACTGCAATCGGGGAGTGTCGAAACCCTCTACACCCTAGCCAGTATCTTAAATGCTGAGCTGGATCTGCGCTTAAGCGATGTGTCGAAAGCGGCGCAGGGTTACCAGCTACTGCATGGTGTACCAACGAAAGTTGATAACTTACCGGAATTTTTACCACTTAAACGCGACAGTACCACCGAGGACGCGTTTGCCGCCGCGGTAACGATGGCGATCCGCCACTGGCAATATCACGAGTACCTCTACCTGCAGACCGGTTCAGTGCGCGCGCTTGGCGAGGTTGTTGTCGCCGTGCGTTTGCTGATGCAAAGCGTTTCATTGTATCTGCCGGTATTGCAGTGCCCTGAAATGCTGGCACTGCACAAACAGCTGATTACCTATGCGCAGGCCTGGTTATGGCAGGATGAGCTGCAAAGTCTTAGGTATCTGCTCTCTAAGAAAAGCCTGTTTGCCAAAATGCTGGGCCGCCATGCCGATGTGGTCAGCTACCTGCAGGGCCGAAAAGCCGGCCTGCTGAAAAACTACGATCCGGAAGCATTGTTTTATCACGACGATGCCACGGCAATTAAACTGAATGCGTCCTTGCTGCTGCAAACAAAGCCCTGGCAATCACATGCCCAGGGCGTCGATATGCCAGTAATGGAACATGCCAAAGGCTGGCTGTCGCAGGGCTGGCAAACGGTTCAGCAAAGCATGCCGGCTAATCGCCATATGGGCCCGGCTAATTATTCGGCAGTAGAAATGTTGTTGCGGCAATCGTTATGGAACGGTTTTCTGGTCGGAGATTTATTTGCCGAGGAGCGTGGTAACTTCAGTGCACCCTGGCTGGACTTGCTGGTGGGTATTGATGAGCTGAATGCTCTGATGACGCTCAGGAAAGCGGTAGGGGAAGCGGAAACCGACAATGCTGAAGAGTTATATCAGTGGACAGCTGAGAAAACCACAGTCCTTATCAAGGTGATGGAGCGAACCCGCCAGGTTGCCATGCAGCGTGATGTTTACTGGTAAACAGTTACCTGATTGACGATGAGCCGGTGTCAGGCATGACCACATCAGGGGAATATCATTATCAGCTTGCATACGCTGAAAAAGTGCTGTTGCGCAGCAACACAACAATTAATCGTGTAGCGAAACGCCAGGCACAATCTCCAGCTGCTGATTGCGACGGGGGTTACACAAGGACAACTACTCAGCGTGGTGACGAACTGAAGAAGGATTTTAAAATGAAAGCGATAACCTGGATGATTGCCATGTTGAGTTTCACGCTTACCGCACGTGCGGATATGCTCAATATCGATGGCAATCAAATTGAATACGAGCTTACAGGCAATGGCAACACTATCGTGTTGTTTGATGCCGGTGCGCTCACCGGCATGGCTGGCTGGGATTCCATCTGGAATGATCTGCCAAAGGACATTACTGCCATCCGTTTTTCACGGCTGGGGGAAGGGCACTCAGACGCCTGCGAGGGCCAGCGCAGCGAGCAGGCGCATGTCGATGAGGTATCGCAGGTGCTGGCAGCACTTGAGATTGATCAACCGTTTATCTACGTCGGCCATTCTCTTGGCGGTGCAACAGCACGCAATTATGCTGCCCGGTATCCGGACAAAGTGCTGGGTATGCTACTGGTGGATCCCGAAAATCCCCGGGATGTGGATATTATCAGGGACATTGATCCTGTCGAAGGGCCCAGGCAGATTGCTGAGGTGAAAGCCAAGGATTATGAACTGAGTGCGGGACGATGGTGCTTTTTAGATGCCGTCTGGGAAAAGAACCCGGCCAAAGGGGCGAAAGAGATTGGTGACATTCCGGTGACTCTGATTGCGTCGGTCAGGCGCTCTGAAAACCCTCAAACCATCTTCCGCAGCGACGAAGGGCGTCGACGTTGGGGCGACATTCAACGTGAGTGGGTGGTTGCCTTTCCGCGTGGTAAATACGTCAGTACGACCAAGAGTGGGCATTATATTCAGAAAGACGAACCTGGCTTGGTCTTATCTGAACTTCGCTTGCTCACCCAGCGAGTTGCGAAGCAACCAAACATCGCGCGCTAAATACCGGGGTTTTCGCAACATTCCCGCATTATTTACCTGATGACATCAGTATAAACGCCCCGGATTCTTACGGGGCGGCTTCCTCGCTCGCTTCTGAAACTGATTAGACCAGTTTTTTTTGCTTATCAATTTGAATATTCATACACGTAGACTAAGTTAGTTATATCCTAGATCGTGTAGTTATGAAAAATACCAGCACACAATTTGTGGATAAAACGCTAATAAGCTGCCTGCAAAGGCGGCCGCAATTCTACCTTCAGGGAAGCAAAGGCTGTGACAAGGATAGCAAGCAAAGAGCCGGGACTTTTTCACAATATAT
>CAZDUT010000179.1:0-6733 GCA_964508695.1 uncultured Alteromonas sp. | reverse complement strand
AGCCTTCAGGCTCCGATGCCTCTTGGTATGTGACACAGGGCCAGGCTACCGACGGAAATTACAGCCTGCGCTCTGGCGACATTAGTGACAGCGAAGTAAGCACTGTCACCCTGTCGCAACTTTTTACTGCAGGAACATTGCAGTTTGATGCAAAAGTCGACGCCGAAAGTTGCTGTGACAGTTTAGAGGTTTATGTTGACGGTAGCCGCGTCGAGAGTATCAGGAGTGGCGACTGGACGCGCGTTGAAGTAGCGCTTTCTGCCGGTGAGCACACGATCACCTGGGAGTACAATAAAGACTACAGTATATCCCGGGGAGAAGACGCAGCCTGGATCGATAATCTGGTATTTGAGTAACCAGTCATATGAAAGCAAAAACCCCGGTCATTCCGGGGCTTTTGTTTGGTGGGGGAACAACCTGGCCGTTATTGCTACATGATTACTTCGGATAGCCATTGGGGTTATTCGACTGCCAGTGCCAGGTATCATCACACATGGCTTGTAAGCCCTTTTCAGCATGCCAGTTAAGCTCTGTAGCGGCGCGGGTAGGGTCAGCGTAGCAGGCAGCCACATCGCCTGTACGGCGTGGCGCAATGGTGTAGGGGATGTCTTTGCCTGACGCCTCACTGAACGCTTTTACCATATCCAGTACTGAGTAGCCCGTGCCGGTGCCCAGGTTATAGATATCCAGCCCCATATTGAGTGCCAGTCGGTCCAGTGCTTTAAGGTGGCCGTTGGCCAGATCTTCCACATGAATGTAGTCTCGCACGCCGGTGCCATCCGGAGTGTCGTAGTCGTCGCCAAAAACGCTCAGCGTTTCCAGTTTACCGCTGGCTACCTGTGAAATATAGGGCATGAGGTTATTTGGAATACCGTTAGGATCCTCACCAATCTGACCAGAGGCATGCGCCCCCACCGGGTTGAAATAGCGCAGCAGTACAATATTCCAGTTGTCGTCAGCCGTATACAGGTCGGTCAGCACGTGTTCAACCATAAGTTTAGACATACCGTACGGGTTGGTAGGGTGACCGGTTTCCATATCCTCGCTTAACGGCAACTTGGCGGGATCGCCGTATACCGTAGCTGACGAGCTGAATACCAGGTTTTTTACCTGATGTTTGCTCATTGCCTTGCACAGCGTCAGTGTGCCGTACACATTGTTCTCATAGTACTCAAGCGGCTTCTGAACCGATTCGCCCACCGCTTTAAGGCCGGCAAAATGTATCACGGCGCTAATGGCGTGTTGGCTGAAGATATCGTTTAATACCGCCGCATCCCGAATATCGCCCTGAACAAACGTGACTGACTTGCCGGTCAGTCGTTCGACGCGTTTGAGTGATTCGGCACTGGCATTTGATAAATTGTCCAGCACCACAACACAGAAGTCCTCTTCGAGTAACTGCAACACGGTGTGGCTACCGATATAACCGGCACCACCAGTTACTAAAATGGTTTTCATGCATGCTCCTTGTCATTGTTATCGGGCAGATATTTAGCGCTAATTGAATATTGCAACGGCTTTACCACTAACGGGTACAACAAAAACACCAAAAAAGCCCAAAGTAGTGATGTCCAGTCTGTTGCAGTACGCAGGATGAGCGCAAATACCGGCACAATAACCAGCAGCTTTAAAATATTGAGTAGGGTCTTTTCCGGTATGGTCATTTGCCTGGCGGCGTGCTCCAGGCGACCCATTCGCTCTTTCAGGGGCAGGCCTTTCAGCGCCGGAATATCACGAGGAAACAGATAGAATTTCATGCTCTTCCTAATAAAAAATAACCGCCTTTCGGCGGTTATTGTAGGCTAATGTGTTGCCGGTGGAAACCGGCGGCACACAGTTATCCTTGCTGAGATACCGGATGCGGTGGTGCGTTATGGTCTTTTTCAGCCAGTTTTTCCCAATAGCGGGTTTTCAGTGAGAGCAGCAGGACCACAATACCCACAGCAATACTGAACAGACTGATTTGCAGATACAGGTTTGGCATTTCATCCAAACGGCTTGGGTCGAAGCTACCAGCCAGCAGGCCGGCGATGACATTACCGATGGAGTATGTCAGCACGAACACGCCCATCATCTGACCGGCAAAGCGCTTGGGCGACAATTTACTTACCGCACTTAACGCTACCGGGCTCAGACACAGTTCACCCACAGTGTGCAAGAAGTACGTCATGACCAACCAGTAGGGCGCAACTTTGAGTCCGCTGGCGGCAATTTGTGCGGCAAAGAACATGACAATAAAGCCCGAGGCCATGATGATCAGGCCAACGGCACATTTTGCGCCGTACGAGGGGTCGAGCATGCGCTTACCCAGGTTCACCCAAAGCGCAGCAAAAAACGGCGACAACAGAATGATGAAAATAGAGTTTGCCGACTGGAACCAGGCAGGCGGAATTTCCATTCCATTGACAATGCGATCGGTGTAATCCCGGGCAAACAGGTTCAGCGATGAGCCGGCCTGTTCAAAACCTGCCCAGAAACAAGCCGATGCAACACAGATAAGCAGCAGTGCGCCCATGCGTTTTTTCTCGGCAGCATTAAGGTTTCCGAGGAAAAAGATTGAGCCAAAGTAAATAACAAAAATAGCGGTGAAGGCCATGGCCACATACGCGGCTAGTGCCACAGCATCGATAACCATCCAGCCCATTGTCGTAAGCGCAGTTACGGTGACGAGCGCACCTAACAGTAAACCAATAATGGTCCAGCTGCGTTTTATCGCTTTCGGACTCATGTTGGTTGTGGGTTCGGCTGACGCGCCTTCGAGGCGTGGGCGGGTGGCACGATACTGCACCAGTCCGATAAACATCCCTACCGCGGCAGCGCCAAAGGCCCAGTGGTACCCCATATTAGGCGCCAGCCAGCCACAAACACCATAACCAATCAATGAGCCAATATTGATACCCATGTAATAAAGCGTGTAGCCGCCGTCACGACGACTGTCGTCCTCTTCATACAGCTGACCCACCATGGCGCTGATGTTTGGTTTGAGCAGACCGGTGCCCAGTACGACCAGAATCAGTCCAATGAAGAAGGTGCTGTGTGAGGGGATGGCCAGCACAATGTGACCACACATAATGATGATGCCGCCATACCAGACTGCACGTTGGCCGCCTAACAGGCGGTCAGCGATCCAGCCGCCGGGCAGACCCATGAAATAAACAGCACCGGTGTATAAGCCGTAAATTGCCGTTGCAGATGCAACGGTGAATGCCAGACCTTCCTGCTGAAGGCTTGCGGTCATAAATAAAACCAGCAGGGCACGCATCCCGTAGTAGCTCATGCGTTCCCACATTTCTGTGAAGAACAGCGTTTGCAGACCTCCGGGGTGACCAAAGAAACTTGCGTCGTTAGATACTTTTGTATTCACAATGAGATTCCGTAGATTTGATTGAATATCGAAGCGTTAGGGCAGTGCGCCGCGCTTTCTTCTTTCACATCCCAATTTCTGGAATAGAGTTATGGACAGGACGTTATACTAGAGGAAAGGGTGAGACACAAGCTGTGTAACACCTTGTTAACCTAATTCAGGACGACAGCCATCGCACTGGCAAAGCCTGTCGTCCCATTCTCTCAATCGAACTTACAGCTCCCGCACCGTAGCGATGACAATGCGTACAATGCCGTAAATCAACAAAAGAACCACCGCGAACAGTGTCAGATTGTAAGCAACTTTCGGATACTGGTTGTCATCAGGCAGGGTTGGGGATTCAATAGTAACCAAATGCTGCAACCTCTGGTAGGTTTCCACCCGCGCATTTTCAAGTGTCATCAGTGAGGCAGAATAGGCTTGTAGCGCAAGTTGCAGCTGGACCTGAAGATTGCTGTAGCTGGCAATAAGCTCACTGACGGACAGTTGCTCACCGTTAGCATTGGACTCGCTGATTTTTTCTTTCTGCTGACCAATTTGCTCTTGCAAAGCCTCTATCTGACGCTTGACGTTAATGATATCCGGCGCAGCCTCCGTCATCATTTTGCGCATCGTGTTCAGTTCGGCTTTTTTTTGCGCCAGGGTGGCTTCCAGCGAAAATGTGATTTGCTGAAATGCCGCGCCTTCAGCAGACGGATCCAACACGTCGTATTTGGCCTGAAAGGCAAGCAACTCAGTTTTCGCCTGTTTTAGCTTGTCTTCGACTATCTGGTGCTCCGACTTGGCAAAAGACAGCTTGGACTTTGCCAGATTGTTATTGATCTGGTTGATAAAGTCCTCAGCCTTACTGACAATCGCCTGGTTGATTTGCTGTGCAAACGCTTCGGTAAACGCACGTGTCTTGAGTGTGATCACACTGGAGGTGGAATCCACCGTAACTTCCACGTGGTTCAGGTAATACTGCAGAAACTCTTCACCACTGGCCTCATCGTCAAGACCGCTGAACCAGTCCGACGCCTGTTCGTGATAGTGTTCACGCAGCGCCAGAGATTGCTGAAGGTAAGTAAGCATGTCATTGGACAGAATGTACGCTTCCACAAGCTGGCTTTCATTAGCACTGGCGGAACCGGCGACCGAAGACAGCATCATGGCCGCAGGATCAAAACTGCTTGACCCGTCACTGGATTTTACAATCAGCTGGCTTTGGCTTTCGTACTGGGGGGAGGCCAACAAAACCAAGTAGATTGCGTAGATAATCCATGGCAGCAGCAGCAGGCGGTTGCGGTGCTGTTTTATCCACGGAACGAATGTAGAAAGTGTGTTCTTCACCAAGGTATATCCTTACGGTTATTTCTTTTCATCACTACCAGAATAAATATCAATAGCCTCTTCGAGGTCCTGGTAGTAAGTCAGTTCGCCATTTTCAATGATTATCGCAGACGTACAAAACTCCCGGATCTGGTCGAGCTCGTGACTGACCATGATGACGCCGGCAGTCTTACTTTTTTCTTTTACCGTTTCGCGCGCTTTACGCCGAAATTGCGGATCGCCGACCGAGGTGGCTTCGTCGATCAGGTAAATATCGAAGTCGATATTCATACAGCACGCAAACACCAGCTTTGCCCGCATCCCGGACGAATAATTTTTTACCGGTAAATCAAAGCGCTGGCCGACTTCCGCAAATTCCTGTACACGGCGCTCGTAATCTGTAATAGACGGTACGTTATTGATGCGGCCGATAAAACGGGTATTTTCCCGCCCCGTCATTTGCGGGTGGATTCCGGTTTGCAGTGCAACCGGCCAGGACATCGATTTATTGGTTTCAATGCGCCCGCGATCCGGGTATTCGCTTTTTGCCAATAACCGGAATAAGGTGGACTTACCCGACCCGTTGCGCCCCAGAATCGCCACATTGTTTTCGGTCGGAAAATCAAATGACAGGTTCTTAAAAATATACTGGGGTCCGAGCCGGCTGGGGTAGCTTTTCGTTACATTGGTCAGTCTGATCATGTCGCGAGCACTCTTTTCCAAGAGATGTGGTACACCGCCAGCCCAAGAAACAGTGACGACAGCGTGATGGTATGAATAAACGCAAGACTCACACCGGCATCGCCGTAAGACTCGTAGCAGGCAAAGCGCGCCAGCTCAATAAGGTGTACCAGCGGGTTCCAGGTCAGGTACACCCAGTATTCCTGTGGCACATCCTGCAAGGAAAAGAACACACAGGAGATAAACAGCAGCGGCCGCGTTGCAAACGACATCAGTTTCTTCACTTCCGGCACAAAGGCAATAGCCACCCCGAAAATGATGCCCAATGCGACGCCCATCAACCACAGTTCCGCGAAAAGGACAATCAGCAGCAAGGGGTTATGCAGGCTGATATCCATACCCAGCAGGTAAATGGTTAGCAGGATGAGCGCAATCACCACCACTTTTATGCTCAGCTCAAGAAAGCCTGCGGTGATCATTGCCGCCATCGGCTGTACCTGCCGAAAGGCGTAAAGCGGTTTATTGCGCTGTATTGAACCGGAGACATCCATGATCAGAGACACAAAGGTTCTCAGTGATATCAGCCCTATCGCCATGAACACGAAGACCGGCAAACCGTGTACATCATCACCGATAAGTCGTCCACGAATAAGTGACAGAAGCGCAATAAACAGGAAGGGTTCTAAAAACGCCCAGCTCAACCCGAACTTGTCATTAAACTTGCTTTGCAGCTCACGCAAAAATAACGCAAATATGACGGTACGCCAGGCGTAGAGCTGGTCTTTAAAACTGACCACGTGCGTTAGTCCAGCGCCACATTGGCTGCCACAGCAATCTGGTAAACAATCTGCGTGATGTCTTTCACTGCCTGCAGTGATTTATTGTCAATTTCAGGCAGCACAACCACCTGGTCACCAGGCTGAATGTCAACACCTGAGGACGCGCCCCAGCTATTACCATTGGTGCTACCGAACGCCACGTTGCCATTTTTATGGATAATCATGATCCGCTCATCATCCGCACGCTGAGTAAAACCGCCGGCCCAGGCCACGTAATCCTCTGTATCAGCCTCAGGGTTAAAGACCACCGACTGTGGCATCAGGACTTCGCCGCCTACGTGGATAAGATCAGATACTTCCGGCACCACAATGGTGTCATTGGGCTCAAGCAGGATATTGGCAACATTACCATTTTCGGCAACCACCACCTTACCGAGCGGTTCGACTTCTCTGGCGCGGGCCACAAAGTCAGACACCAACTGTGCTTCCTGGACCCGAATCGAACCTTCCCCGGTAGAGCTGATGGGGGCGGTATAAACGCTTCGCTCCAGACGCTGCAGAGCTTCACCAATGATTTCTTTTTGCTTTTGCGCAACACTTT
>CAZDUT010000178.1:0-6815 GCA_964508695.1 uncultured Alteromonas sp. | reverse complement strand
GCGCCTCTTTACTCAGATTGGTGGAGTCGGTACGCATATATGTGATGTAACCAGCTTCATACAGTCGCTGCGCCATCATCATCGTCTTTTTCACACCAAAGCCAAGGCGGGTACTCGCCGCCTGCTGTAGCGTCGACGTTATAAAAGGTGCAGACGGGCGGCTTTGGGTGGGCTTCGACTCGCGACTTTCCACCACATAACTGGCTGCTTTCAGTTGCGCCAGCGCCTCGTCTGTCTGTTGTTTATTCTTGGGTTTGAATGCTTTGTCATTGTGTCTGGCAACCAGCATTCGCAGCTTGTCGTCCTGTGCACTGGTCAGGTCCGCATGAACGTCCCAGAACTCTTCGGGCACAAAGGCTTTAATTTCACGCTCACGCTCAACCACCAGACGCACGGCGACCGACTGAACCCGACCGGCTGATAAACCCCGTGCTATTTTTTTCCACAGCAGCGGGGAGACCATGAAGCCCACGACCCGGTCCAGAAAGCGCCGGGCTTGCTGCGCATTAACCCGGTCGACGTTGACATCGCCAGGCGATGAGAACGCTTCCTGAATCGCATTTTTGGTGATTTCGTTAAATACCACACGCTGGTAGTTGCGATCTTTCTCGCCAAGCAACTCTTTAAGGTGCCAGGCAATGGCTTCCCCTTCTCTATCCAAATCCGTTGCGAGATAGACAGTGTCTGCGTCTTTCGCCAGCTTTTTCAGTTCGCTAACGACTTTCTCCTTGCCCTGCAGAACCTGGTAATGTGCCTTCCAGTTCTGCTCCGGATCCACTCCCATCCGGTCTACCAACTTTTTATATTCGTGCTGGCGCAGATAAGCTTCACGCTCATCGTCGCTATAGCTTTTTAATTCTTTCGCACTTTTCTTAGGTTCGACATTACCCAGTGCCTTGGTCGGGAGATCGCGGACATGGCCCACCGAACTTTTTACGATAAAATCTTTACCCAAATATTTATTTATCGTTTTCGCTTTGGCTGGCGACTCGACTATGACCAGTGATTTTGCCATAAATTTGAAATAAACCTGTTGATTTTAAAGGACTAATTTAGCCTACATGTGAGTGAAGGCGCGGTGATGCAGTGGCTCCGCAGCGCTCATGCTTTTTTAACATATATCTACAAAGTGAATGGAAAACAAGATCTTCTTCATAGTTATTCTTCCGCTTGCGCTTTTGCTGTACTAAAGCTGTACAGATTTCAACCAGCGCGATTGGCAAGCCACATAAAACCCGTATAATGCCGCTCATTCCACACCGTCTGCGTGGGGCAAAATGCCTGAATTCATCGCATTTGTGAAGCACATTTATGCGTTACACGACTATCCGGGCAATTCTGTGCCGCCGAATAACTGACAGAGGGACACTATGAAGCAAGTCGAAGTAAATTTTGATGGCCTGGTTGGGCCGACCCATAACTACGCGGGGTTGTCTTTTGGCAATGTTGCCTCATTGAATAATGCCAATGCGATTAGCAGTCCTAAGCAAGCCGCGAAGCAGGGACTGGAGAAAATGAAGGCACTCTCGGACATGGGGTTAGTGCAGGGTGTACTTGCTCCTCAGGAGCGACCTGACATTGCCACTTTGCGTCGGCTCGGCTTCACCGGCTCTGATGCGACAGTGCTTGAACGCGCGGCAAAACAGTCACGGGAAGTATTTCTGGCGTGCTGTTCGGCATCAAGCATGTGGACTGCCAATGCGGCCACCGTATCACCGAGCGCTGACACTGCGGACGGACGTGTCCACTTTACCCCGGCCAATCTGACCAACAAGTTTCACCGCTCGCTTGAGCCGGATGTGACCGGTCGTATTCTGCAGTCGACGTTTGCCAACGATAAATTCTTTGCGCATCACAGGCACTTGCCGGATAACGAACATTTTGGCGACGAAGGCGCTGCGAATCACACCCGCCTGTGCAGCGACTATGGTCATGCAGGTGTTGAACTCTTTGTCTACGGCCGCCATGCATTTGATAGCAGCAAGCCACACCCGACGAAATTCCCTGCCCGCCAGACCCTGGAAGCCAGCCAGGCAATTGCGCGTCTTCATGGCCTGGATGACGACGGTGTGGTGTATATCCAGCAAAATCCCGATGTGATCGACCAGGGAGTATTTCACAACGACGTCATCGCGGTAGGGAACCAGAACGTGCTGTTTTTCCACGAACAGGCATTTCACGACAAACAGCGCGCGCTTGACGAAGTTCGCCGCAAGTTTGGCGATAAAGCACTGCATTTCGTAGAAGTAAAAACCAGTGACGTGTCCATTCAGGACGCGGTAACCACCTACCTGTTTAACACCCAGATCGTTACCCTGCCCGACGGCAATATGACGATTATTGCACCTACAGAATGCCGTGATAACCATGCTGTCAGTGCGTACCTGGACAACCTGGTAACGCAATCTACGCCGATTAAATCGGTGAAGTATTTTGATGTGAAGCAGAGCATGCGCAATGGTGGCGGGCCGGCGTGTCTGCGTCTGCGCGTCGCGCTTGCCGAACAGGAGCTTAGCGCCGTTAATCAGAATACGCTGATTAACGACGAGCAATTTGCCAAGCTCAATGCCTGGGTGGACAAACATTATCGCGACGAGCTAACTGAAGATGCCCTGCGCGATCCACAGCTGCTGACCGAGTCACGCACCGCCCTGGATGAGCTTACACAGCTCCTGAAGCTGGGCTCTGTCTATCCCTTCCAGCGCGACCAGTAACGCCAACAGCGCCGTTTAGCCACGAGCCCATAGCGCGGTTAAACGGTAACCACAGCGAAGCAAATAATAAAGCCCGGTAGTGTAACCGGGCTTTTTTGTCTTGCGTGTTAGTGATTACAGCGCGTCTGTGCAGTTTTCTGACGTACCAAACGGACTGGATGGCGGAATATCGGCCTCATTATCCAAGTCATCGGCCGCCGCTTTGTAATTAAAAATCAAAGAGGCACTGGCTTCACTACCGGTTGATTGCGCAAACACCCGGATATTCTGATCGTAAAAGCTCGCGTATGCACGCGGATAGCGTAATTCCAGTGTTGCCTGACCATTTTCGTCAGTGACCGCATCGCCAGCAAAGCTGATGGTTCCCACAATACCTGGTGTTAACTCATTATCGCCGTTGGTATCTTCGCCTGGCTCAAGGATACCGTTCGCATTCTGATCTTCATTCGAACATATAGCGGTATACGAGGACTGCCACACTTCACCGTTCCATACCCAAAAGCCTTTGCGGTAAACACCTTGGTTGGCCAGTTTCACCGGGGTTACCGAGGCGGTTAATTCCACACCACTCACAGGACGGCCTACAGAGTCAGAAACAAACACAGCAAACTCTTTCATATAAGTTGCACTGTCCGGCGAGTTAATCAGGTTACCGGTGCCGATAGACACATCAAATGCCCGGTTACCGACGGTCAGTACCACGTCATCACTGATAGCAGGCTGTCCGGAAATAGCCGCAGTGATAACAACAGCGTCCTGACTGGTTACGGCGCCAGAAGTAAATACCGTGGACGCCACACCATTACTGTCGGTGGTACTTTGCGAGGGTGAAATAGACCCTGTGCTGGTATCATCAACATTGAATGTCACTACGGCATTTTTCACCAGGTTACCTGCAGGATCCCGAACAATCGCGGTAATCGTGCTGGTTTGACCATCAGGGCCAATTAAATCAGGCGTTGCGTCGGCTAAAACCGTATCAGGCTCGGTTGCAATGAACTCCACTTCCAGCCGCGCTGAAACGATCTCATTACCACCAGAATCAAGACCGGTGGCGGTTACTGCCGCTACCCCAGCGTTGTCTGAACGAAGTGTTAAACGTGCAACGCCGTTGCTGTCAGTCGTGGTATTAGCTTCTCCGACAATCTCTCCACGGGATGTCGAGAAACTCACCGCACCATTTTCCAGCGGACTGCCTCCCTGATTCCAGGTCACCGCTATCTCGGTTTCCTGATTCAGCGGTACTTCGGCGTCGGGGGCCTGAGTGAAGCTAAACTCATCTTGTTGTACGTTTATTGTGAAGCTCGCTGACGCATTCAGTGCTGAGGCGGTTAATGTATCCTCGCCGGATTCTGTTGCGGTATAGGCGACGGTGGCCTGGCCGTCGGTACCAGACACGACTGTCGACTGCGCCAGGCTACCACTTTCAGTTGTCAGGGCGATTTCCTGATTAGGAATCGATACACCGTCAGAGTCCTGCACGCGTAGCGTGTATTCCACGGTATCGTTCAGAATAACGGAACTTGTACCGTTGATGGTGACTTCAGTACCAAACACCTCTATATCAACAGATTCGGTAAGCGTGCCCGTTTGCGCAGTAACCGTAACGGTGCGGTTTGCCGAATTGTTCTGCGACGTCAAAATAGCACGCGCTGTACCATCGGCCTCGGTGATTGACTGAGTACGCTGTAATTCAACGCCCGCTTCGCCGTCTGCAGAGAAGCTGACATCAACCCCCTCCATTAATACACTTTGTGCATTTTTGACTACAGCGATTAATTCAATCTGGTCAGAACCGCTGGACGGAAGCTGTACAGAACTGGCGTAAAGCTGAAGTGTCGAGGGCTGAACACTGCCACTGCCACTGCCAGAAGAGGTAAACGTCGTCGTACCGGTCTCGCCATCAGGCAGTGTGGCGGTCACCTGACCATCGCCGGATGCGCTGCCCACGGTGATACCAATGCGCGCAATACCGTCTGCGTCGGTACGCGCAGTGCCAGTATCATTGGTAAACTCAGCCAGAGTCGGCTCGCTTATCGTGAAGCTCACCAATGTATCGGCAAGCGGGCTGCCATTCTCGTCAGTGGCGGTGGCAACAATAAAAAGCGGGTTATCAATAGTGAGGTCCTGAGCGCGCTCGCCGTCACTGTTTTCCATCTCCAGCGACACCGTCGCCGACGGTGTATCGTTGCCGCCACCATTATCACCGGTGTTACCGCGCGACACCGAATCACTTCCACCGCCGCCACCGCAGGCAACAAGTACCATCAGTGCGCTAAATAATGCCAGCGTCTTTACCAATCCTCGCATAATCAATCCTGAACCTCTTTTTTATTAACTAAAAGGACGTTTAACGTTTAAAAAAAACAAGAATCTGGCAAACTACCCCGGCTATGAATAATAAAAACAGAACCAGGGAATATCCATGTCTCAATCTGCACACAAATATAGTTTAACCACCAGAATCTTTATCGGCATGGTTGCCGGTATCCTTATAGGTGCGTTACTCCAAATGCTATTCGATGATAGCGGAGATCTCGCCTTTTCGATATTTGGTTTCGAGGTTTCCACGTATGCCGTTCTTGTCGAAGGTATATTTTCTACTATCGGACAAATCTTCATAGCCAGCTTGAAGATGCTGGTGGTGCCGCTGGTCTTTGTCTCACTTATTTGTGGAACAAGCAGCCTGACCGAACCCAGTAAACTTGGCCGCCTTGGTGCCAAGTCTGTGGGCATGTATATTCTCACAACGGCCATTGCCGTGGCACTGGCTATCAGTCTGGGATTACTGGTATCACCCGGTGAAGGGCTGAACTTAAGTACTGACAACAAGTTTGAAGCCGAAACGCCTCCCAGCCTTTCAGAGGTATTCGTAAACATGTTCCCCACCAACCCCATTAGCTCAATGGCGGAAGGCAACATGTTACAGATTATCGTCTTTGCCGTGCTGTTTGGTATTGCGATGGCAATGACCGGCGATGCAGGCAAGCGCCTGGGTGAGTTTTTTGAGGATATCAATACCGTGATCATGCGTCTGGTTACCATCATCATGAACCTGGCGCCCTACGGTGTATTTGTGCTTATGGCCAAGTTGTTTGCCACCATTGGTGCTGACACAATCTTTAGCCTTGCGAAGTATTTCTTCCTGGTTGTGGTGGTGCTGCTGTTACACGGACTGGTGACCTACTCCATTTTGCTTAAAACCATGACAGGGCTGAATCCCATCACGCTGTTTAAGAAAATGCGCGATGCGGCGCTGTTTGCATTTAGTACCTCAAGTAGTAGTGCCACTCTGCCGGTTACCATGGAAACAGCCCGTAACAAGCTGGGGGTAGGCAATTCGGTGTCCTCTTTCACACTGCCACTGGGTGCCACCATCAATATGGACGGCACGGCCATCATGCAGGGTGTTGCGACCGTGTTTATTGCGCAGGTGTATGCTGTTGACCTGACACTGGGTGACTATCTGATGGTGGTACTGACCGCTACACTGGCTTCGGTTGGTACAGCTGGGGTGCCGGGGGTTGGACTCATCATGCTGGCGATGGTGTTACAGCAAGTCAATCTGCCGGTTGAAGGTATCGCGTTGATAATTGGTGTCGATCGCCTGCTGGATATGACACGTACGGCGGTAAATATCACCGGTGACTGCATGGTGTCGCTGGTGATTGCAAAGAGCGAGGGCGAGCTGGATGAGAAGGTATTTAACGATCTCAGTGCCGGCGAGTCTGAAGAAGATGTCGACTTTGAGCATTTTGACCGTAATGCCTGACACGCATCAGTCCGCAATTCATTGAAAACCAACGGGCCGTCAGATGACGGCCCTTTTTGTTACTCAGTGTAAAGTGGCCCGATGCTTTTCTGACACCCGGTCACCGATACGACGATCAGCCCTTAGGGGCATCCAATGCAACATGGAGTCATCCGAAAGATGTATTTTTACTTTGCTGCTTCGGCTCAAGCGCAGACCTTAAGCGTGTTGTTCGTCGACCTACGATATGTGCCAACAGCTGCCGTTCAGGATTCTTTAGATGTCAGGCTGCGCTGTGCCAATAGCGGACCTCGGCGAAGTGCAAAAAAAAGCTAACGTCATCCCGGCGA
>CAZDUT010000177.1:0-6849 GCA_964508695.1 uncultured Alteromonas sp. | reverse complement strand
AGCCCCCTACTTACTGTATACTATGCAAAGGGGCGTATGCCCCTTTTTTCGCATTTGCCGTGAGAGAACTGGCAGGTGCATGTAAACTAGTTTCTCAACGGAGGAAATTGAATGGCCGTTGCCGCGAATAAACGTTCTATTATGACGTTGTTCTCAGACACCATCGACATCTACAGCCATCAGGTGCGTATTGTACTGGCAGAAAAGGGCGTAGGCGTAGAAATCAGCTACACCGATCCTTCTAACCTGCCGGAAGATCTTATCGACCTGAATCCATATGGTACGGTGCCAACTTTGGTTGACCGTGAGCTGGTGTTATACCACTCGCACATTATTATGGAATATCTGGACGAGCGCTTTCCCCATCCTCCGCTGATGCCTGTTTATCCGGTCTCGCGTGGCCAGAGCCGCCTGATGATGCATCGCATCGAAAAGGACTGGTACTCGCTGGCTGCTCAGATTTTCCGTGGTGAAGGCGATGTCGAAGCCGCCCGCAATGAACTGCGCGAATCACTGCTGTCACTGGCCCCGGTATTTGCCGAAGAGCCATACTTCATGAATGAAGAGTTCAGTCTGGTCGATTGCTATTTGGCACCATTGTTGTGGCGTCTGCCGGCACTGGGCATTGAATTAACCGGTGCAGGCAGCAAAGAAGTCAATGCGTACATGAAGCGCATTTTCTCACGCAGCGCTTTCAAAGCTTCTCTGACGGACCAGGAACGCGAGATCCACACCCCGTTATGAGCGCAATGACGTCGAATCAACCTTATCTGCTCAGAGCGTTTTTTGAGTGGATAGTGGATAATGAGTTAACGCCATATATTGTTGTGGACGCCACCCGGCCAATGGTGGAAGTACCGCAGGAGTTTGTAAAAGACGGACAGATCGTGTTGAATATTTCGCCGTCTGCCTGCGTTAATTTCATGCTGGATGTCGAGGGCCTGTCTTTTCAGGCTCGCTTTGGCGGTCAGCCTCGGCGAATAAGTATGCCCTGTAGTGCGGTTATGGCTGTATATGCCCGTGAAAACGGCGCAGGGACTGTATTTGCCACTGAAGAAGATATGCAGGCAGAAGAGCATCACGACGCTGACGAGTCGGGTGTATCCGGTACGCCTACAGCTGTTGATGAAACGACCTCGGATGATGGTGATGCGCCGGTGCCGCCTAAAAAAGGCAAGCCGAACCTGAAAATCATCAAATAGACTGCATGTCGCAAGTGTTAAAAAAGCCGCACTACTATTGCGGCTTTTTTTGTGTCTGCTGCGATGAGACATAATCGTGATGTAAATGTGATATTTTCGTGAGGGTTTTTACATAATTGCCAGCCAGACTATCGGTGTTATTTCCAAAAACACAAAGGATAGTCCATGAAAATTTACTCCAGTATCATTGGTGCGGCCGTTGTTTTCTCGACCCAGGCCTACAGTGGAGAACTGCGGATCGATGTGCAGAATCTCACTGGCGGCATTTATTTCACTCCGTTGCTGATTACCGCGCATCCTGACGCGACCCGGTTGTTCGAACCCGGTCAGATGGCATCTGCAGAGCTTCAGGCGATGGCCGAAGGTGGCGATATAGCGCCGTTGGCTGATATCGGCGCAAGTATCGGCGCAGACAGTGCGATAAATCCGGCCGGTGGGTTGCTCGGTCCTACCGACAGCACGACCACCACCTTAAACTCCGCTGACGACAATGTGCTGCTGAGCATTGTTGCCATGCTGCTACCGACCAACGATGGTTTTGTCGGTCTGGATAGCTGGCGAATTCCAGAGGAACCGGGCGAGTATACGTTCTACCTCAGTGCATACGATGCCGGCACCGAGGCAAATGACGAAATTCGTGGTAGCGGTGTGCCTGGTGAGGCCGGTATGCCTGTTCCTCCGCCACTAGAGGGCATGATCGGAATGGGGGGCAGCGGCGTCACCTCATCTGTGAGGAATGCCATGATCCACATACACCCCGGTAACCTGGGAGACGACATGGCCGACGGTGGTATCAGCGACATCAGCAATACCACGCAGCGTTGGCTTAATCCGGTTGCCAAAGTGACCGTCACGATCAGTGAATAGGAGGCAGCATGAAGACGTTAACTCCATGGCCGGTGCTGGTCATCGTTTCGGCATTGTCGTTATCCGGCTGTTTTCATGATGACGATGATGGTGAAATGATGCAGCCTGAGTCGGTCACTAGCAGTTACGAAATTACGGTAACCAATCTCACTGCTGCACAACCGCTATCACCGGTCACTCTCATGCTCACCAGGGAACAGCGCTACTGGCAGGTAGGTATGCCCGCCTCTGAAGCGCTTGCGTTGCTGGCCGAGGCCGGTGACAACAGTGAATTAGTTGACGAGGAGGGCGTGCTGGCGGCGATTGAGGCTGCCGCTCCGCTTGGTCCCGGGGCGCTGACGCGGCTTACTGTGTCTGTTGAGGATACCAATAATATCTGGCTCACAGTGGCAACCATGCTGGTTAACACCAATGATGGCTTTACCGGCGTAACGGGCTTATCACTCAGTAGCCTGATGGTGAATGAAACCTACACCATGACCGCACTTGTCTATGATGCAGGTACCGAAGCCAACAGTGAGCGGGCAGGCACGATTCCCGGTCCGGCAGATGGCGGAGAGGGCAGTAGTGAGGGGCGGGAGCCGACGGACAGGGTAAGCTTGCATCCCGGAGTTGTCAGTGAAGACGACGGACTCAGTACGTCCGTACTGACATCGGCACACCGCTTTGATAACCCCGCAATACAAATTTCTGTGACCCGACTGGAATAAAAGACGTGGCAGGCCGGTCTGTGTTGAAAGCTGACCATAACCAGACCGGAGGCCACCATGATCCTCATCGTACAGCCCTGTACGGTGTATCTTCGTCATATAAGGGAAAGCCTGACACATGCGGGCCACCAAGTTACCAGCGTGCAAAGCTATGACGACGCCTGCGAGGTGCTGCGTTATCAGTCAGTCGAGCTGGTGTTGTTGGATGTGGAGCTTGGTGAGCGGAGCGGCTTTGCGTTATGCCGCGAAATACGTCAGCAACGTCTCGCCTCGTCGGTGATTTTCGTCAGTGCGGAAAGCTCCACCGCCGATCGTATACTGGCGCTGGAAATGGGAGCGGACGATTTTATTTGCTATCCCTGCCAGAGTCGGGAGCTCCAGGCCAGGGTGACTGTACAGCTACGCCATCTGAAAGAGAAAACGGTGGGCATGTCGGGTAACATGGCACACGGGTCGCAGATCCGCTGTGGGAGCATTACGATTGATGACACGCGTCATCAAATTTGGGTGAGGGGCCAACCGCTTTATCTGACTGCCACAGAGTACACATTGCTACGGTTTCTGGCCTTACACCCTGAGCAGGTGTTTTCACGTCTACAACTGCTTGAGGCTGTCTGGGGCTATCAGCACAGTGGCTATGAGCATACCGTGGTGTCGCATATTAGCCGCTTGCGCAATAAGCTTGCCGGTGATGTGCATACGCGCATCGCTACGGTTTGGGGGGTGGGGTACAAGTTAACCTTAGCGACACGGCCGCGCAATGACGCTACAACATCAGCAGTAGTGCCACTGCGCCAGTCTATATAAGAAACAGGGTGGCGGTGCCCAGAAACGCGAAGATCCCGACAACGTCAGTGATGGTTGTGAGGATCACACTGCCGGCCAGTGCCGGATCAATTTTCAGCTTCTTCATAATGATCGGTAAAAAAGCGCCGGAGAACGCGGCGGCAATCATATTCACCAGCATTGCAAAGGCGATAATAACGCCCAGCAGGTAATCCTGTTTCCATAGGGCAATAACGCTGGCAATCAGGACAGCCCAGATCACCCCGTTTAAAAAACCGATAGCCAGTTCTTTGCTGATAAGCCAGCGAGAGTTACCGGGATTAACGTGGCCAAGAGCCATCCCCCTGATCACCAATGTAAGTGTTTGGTTACCGGCAACACCGCCCATGCTGGGTACAATCGTGTTTAAGATGGCCAGTACCGCCAACTGGCTCAACGCGGCCTCAAATAAATCGCTGACCATGGCAGCCAGCAGCGCGGTCACCAGGTTAAGTGCCAGCCATACTGAACGACGCCGGGTACTTTGCAGCACTGGCGCAAACGTATCTTCTTCGTCATCCAGACCTGCCATACTCATCATGGAGTGCTCGGCATCTTCCCGGATTATATCGACGACGTCATCAATGGTGATACGACCGACCAGGTGGTGCTTGGTATCGACCACTGGGGCAGACAGCCAGTCATAACGCTCAAACATACCGGCAACTTCGTTATCGGGCATATTGTCAGGGATCGCCTCGGGCTCTTCATCCATGACATCGCTGACTCTGGCCTGAGTATCGGCCGTCAACAAGCGCGCAACCGGCACGATACCAACCAGCATGTCAGCGCGGTTAACCACGTACAGGGTATCTGTGTTTTCCGGCAGGTCGCCTTTTAAGCGAATATACCGCAACACCACATCAATGGTGACATCGGGCCTAAGCGTGATGGTGTCGGTGTTCATGATGAAGCCGGCCGTTTCCTCACCGTAGGAAAGGGCCTGTTCGGCGCGCAGGCGATCCTGAGCATCCATTGAGGCGAGAATATCCTGGAGCACCTCATCGGGCAGACTGCTGAGGGTCTCAGCCAGGTCATCGGTGTCCATTTCTTCCAGCGCATCCACCACATTAGCGGGTATCATGCGGCTGATGATGCCGTTACGAACGTCTTCTGACAGCTCTTCTAAGATATCCCCGTGGAAATCACCATCAATCAGGTTCCACAGCTCTTCACGGGTGCGGGAGGGGCTGGATTCTAAGATCAGTGCCACATCCGAGGGCGGCAACTCAAGTAACAGCTTACGGACAGACACAAACTGACCACCAGACAACGCTGCATTCAGCTGTTTAAGCTGGCCCTGTGCATGTTTGGAGGCGATGGCTTCAGCCAAAATAGTGTCCCTAAGCTGTTGAATTTAATGCCTGTTAGGATAGCGCAATTGGGCTGTCTGTGTCATGACAATTCCCCTTAAGAACGCGCCGAACATGGCGCAGAGGACGTAAGACTTATTCGGCTTCGTTAAATCTGCCGACAAATAAGGACTCAATTGCGGCCATCGCCTGCTCGGCATCATTGCCTTCGGAAATCACGGTCACCTGTTCACCCTGATGACTTTCCATCATCATCAGGCCCAGCACACTGCTGGCATCAGCCTGCTTGTCACCTTTGATGAGTGTTACCTGGGCATCAAACTGATTGGCAAGCTTCACCAGCTGGGTGGCTGCTCGGGCGTGCAGCCCCAGCTTGTTTTCGATGGTCAGGGTTTTCTCGCAGCGCATTATTTGTCCTGCTCGCGGTGCCGGATTTGTACATCCGGATGGGTATTGCTGAAGCTTTTAGCGAGCGATTCAGCGATATACACCGAGCGGTGCTGACCGCCGGTACAGCCAATTGCCACGGTCACGTAACTGCGGTTATTGCGTTCCAGGTGAGGTAGCCATGTACTTATCAGGTTTTGGATCTGCCAGATGAACTTGGTCACTATCGGCTGCGAGCCGAGAAAGTTTTCCACCGGTGCGTCCAGTCCCGTCAGGTGTTTTAAGTCAGGCTCCCAGTGCGGGTTAGGCAGAAAGCGGGCATCGAAGACATAATCAGCGTCTTTGGGAATGCCGTACTTAAAGCCGAATGACTCAAAAACCAGTACCAGGCGCGAGCTTTTCTTTCCCAGGATCCGTTCGCGGATAAGCTCTGCAAGCTGATGAACGGATAATTTGTCGGTATCTATATACAAATCGGCGCGCTCAACAATAGGCGCAAGTAAGGTTGACTCGGCACCTATGGCTTCTGTCAGTGAGCGGTTCTTTTTTGCCAGCGGGTGAAGGCGGCGGGTCTCACTGAAACGCTTTACCAGTACATCGTCACTGGCATCAATATAAACAATGGTCATCGACCAGGAGGAAGGCAGATAGTCGAGAATTTCAACCAGTTCGCTGGGATCTTTGGGAAGATTACGTACATCAATACTGATGGCTACCTGATCATAATCGTCTGCCACAGTATGGGTAAGAGTGGGCAGCAGATTGACCGGAATATTGTCGACACAGTAATACCCCAGATCTTCAAGCGCACGCAGTGCGATAGATTTACCAGAACCCGAACGGCCACTGATAATGATGAGCTTCACGGATCCTCTCCTTGGTCATACGCACCGTTACTGCAGTGCGGAAATAATTTCATCGCTGTTGTTAGCGCGACGGATGGCTTTTACTGTCTCTTTGTCACTCAATTTGCTGGCAACCGTTGCCAGCGTCTGCAAATGCCCTTCGGTTTGTTCTTCGGGCACCAGCAGAGTAAAAAATATGTCTACCGGCTGGTTGTCGATTGCATCAAAGTCAATCGCCGGTGAGCTGGTCACAACAATGGCTATAACCTTTTCCAGGCCGGCCAGTCTGCCGTGGGGCAGGGCGATGCCATTACCAATGCCGGTACTGCCCATGCGCTCACGGGCTACCAAGCTGTTAAGCACGGTGGTCTGATCAATGGTTGGATTGTTTTTCGCAGCAATACCCGCAATGGTTTCAAGAATGCGTTTTTTACTTGCGCACTGGACCGCACACTCGGTGCGATCCAGGCTGACTAAGGTTTGAATATCCATACCTGCTTAACGTTAGTGTTTTTTGAGTTTTTCCTTGTGCTTGATGACCTGCCTGTCCAACTTATCAACCATGCTATCTATGGCTGCGTACATGTCCGTATTTTCGGAAGATGCAAAAACTTCTGCTCCGCTTAAATGAACCGTCGCTTCGGCTTTTTGATTAAGCTTTTCCACGTTCAGGATCACGTGGACGTTAGAAATATGATCA
>CAZDUT010000176.1:4143-6872 GCA_964508695.1 uncultured Alteromonas sp. | reverse complement strand
TAATAGCGCGTGCAACCTTCCTGCTGGATTATTACTTACAGCCATAGTTTTGAAATACCCGTACTTCGTTTTCTAAACATAACATTTAAAAGATGCGGACCCTAAGAACCGCATATAAATAAATCAGTATTGACATAGTACAGCTTTACGCTGCCAAGTCATACACTTAGGCGTTCGCAAAACTGGTAAGTGAAAAATAAAGCGAATCGATGGTTATGCCGGCGCCTTAAACGGCAGCAAATGGCACAAAGCAGTCCAACAAGTACCCACGAAGAACCCCAATAGCTGGTAAGATACCCGGCAAATTTGCGAGGCGCCCCCCGTCACGGTCTGTCGCCACGCGTATCGTCTATTACTCAGGAATAACATGGCACTAAAAGCGACCATTTTTAAAGCTGACATATCGATTAGCGATATGGACCGCAACTACTACAACGACCACAACCTGACTATTGCGCGTCACCCTTCTGAAAATGATTCGCGCATGATGCTTAGACTTATCGCGTTTATTGCAAATGCCCACGAGCACTTGCAGTTCACCAAGGGCTTGTCTGATGATGATGAGCCGGATTTGTGGCAAAAAAATTACAGTAATGAAACTGAAGTCTGGATTGAATTAGGTCAACCTTCCGAGCAACGCATTAAAAAAGGCTGTAATCAAAGTCAGCAGATGCTGATTTATTCATACGCCGACAACAGTTTTGAGGTGTGGTGGAAAAAAGAGGGTAGCAAGCTGCAGCTCAGAAAAAACCTGTCGGTTTTTACCCTCTCTGAGGAACTGGCAACCACGTTAGCAAATAGCGTTCAGCGCGCCATGCAAATTCAGGTGACTGTTCAGGACGGGCAAATGTGGCTGACTATTGAAAGCGCCGGTATTACCAACAGTGTGGAAGTCGTCATAGAGAAGCGCTTGTAATGAAAAAGCTCTCCGCCGTTCAGGTAAAGCAGCAAGCCCTGGTATTTGATGTCGCCAATAAGATGGAAGCACAGGGGCATCAGGAACTTCGCGGTATGATGCAGTGTTGGTTCGATGTGCAATACCACCAGTTTCCAGGCTCACTCTTGCTGCGCTTTCAGTTTGAAAATGAAGAGGCGTTATTGGCCGCGGAGCCTGAGCTAAAGAAATGGCAAAAGCGTTTAAGCGTCGCATTGCTCAAAAAAGGCGTGGTACTGAAAGACATGCGCAGGCATTTAGTGTTTACGCTGGCGGGGCCTGGGGAGTAAAGCGAGGCGTTACGCGCTTATTTGATTTCTCCGTAACCCTGGCATAGCATAAAAAATAAACACTCGGTGGTTGTATATGTTTGCAGGGCTTCATCGATGGAGAGAGTGCCATGTCAGAATCAGCAAGAACCCAGAACAATGTCGAAAAATTCCAAAAAAACACATCGACTGCCCCCCGAGTCCCGGCCTGGCTGAAACAGCGGCTTGAGGGGACAGGGATTACGGTGAACGGCCCCAACCCCTGGGATCCCCAAGTGCACAATCCAAAATTTTACCGCCGCGTTATGGCAGAAGGCTCATTGGGAGCAGGAGAGAGTTACATGGATGGCTGGTGGGACTGCGACCAACTGGATGAATTCTTTACCCGGCTGACAGACCGTCACCTGGAAAGGAAAATCAGGGGAAAGTGGGTGGCCGTGAAGCACTGGCTAATGACCAGGTTGATCAATTTGCAGTCAGTTGGCCGGGCCTTCCAGGTGGGGGAGCGACATTATGATGTGGGTAATGATCTGTACAAAGCCATGCTTGACCCTACCATGTGTTACTCCTGTGGTTACTGGCGTCAGGCCGAAACACTTCATGAGGCGCAGCGCGCCAAGCTCGATTTAGCGTGCCGTAAAATGGAACTGCAGCACGGTGAACGTGTACTGGATATTGGCTGTGGCTGGGGCAGCTTTGCCGAGTATGCGGCGCGGGAGTACCAGGTGGAGGTAACCGGCGTTACGATCTCTAAAGAGCAACAGAAGCTTGCCAGTGAGCGCTGCAGCGGCTTGCCGGTTAATATTCGGCTTGAAGATTACCGCAGCCTGGAAGGGCAGTTTGATAAGCTGGTGTCGATTGGCATGTTCGAGCATGTAGGCCAGAAAAATTACGACACGTATTTCAGTAAAGCCCATGACCTTATGCGTGATGATGGCGTATTTGTTCTGCACACCATCGGTAAAATGGAGTCAAGGCTTGGCACCGATCCCTGGATCCATAAATACATTTTTCCGAATGGAGCGATACCCTCGCTTACGCAAATCAGCCATGCATGCGAACCGTACTTTGTTATTGAAGATGTGCATAACTTCGGGCCGGATTATGACCGTACACTCATCAGCTGGTTGCGTGAGTTCAAAGCGGCATGGCCATCTTTGCGCGAACATTACGACGAACGGTTCTACCGAATGTGGGTGTACTATTTGCAATGCTGCGCCGGCGCGTTTCGCAGCCGCAATTTACAACTGTTTCAGCTGGTGCTGCGCAAACCTGGTGCGGGTCTTAAGCGCTATCACAGCCCCAGATAACAAATCTGGAAAAGCCCGGCATTTGCCGGGCTTTTGATGGTTACGGCATGACGTATTCGTACGAGGCCTGAATGCCAAGTGGGATCCCTAAGCTCCAGTAAATCACCAAAAACAATGTCCACACCACGATAAAGCATACCGAAAATGGCAGCATCATCGAGGTCAGGGTGCCAATACCGGTATTGGTAACATAGCGCTGACAGAACACCACAACCA
>CAZDUT010000176.1:0-4133 GCA_964508695.1 uncultured Alteromonas sp. | reverse complement strand
TGGCGGAGGCGACGCTGAAGACGATGGGCGCGGAATACGGTACGCGGCCTGAGCCAGGTCGGGGGAGATCCCCAGTTGCATCAGCATGGGAATAAAAATCGGTGCAAGCAATGCCCACTTCGCAGAGGCTGAGCCGACAAACAGGTTTATCAGGCCGGTCAGAAAAACAATACCAGTGATGGTCACACCGGCAGGCAGTTGCATCTCCTTAAGAAAGGCCGCGCCTTTTACCGCCAGCAATATACCCAGGTTAGACTGACCGAATGCATAGATGAATTGCGCGATGCAAAACATAATCACCAGGTAATAGCCCATCCCCTGCATGGCTTTAGTCATCCCTTCAACAAACTGTGACGAGTTCCTGATTGTGCCAATCAGCACGCCGTAAACCAGGCCGGGAATGAGAAACAGCAAAAAGATTAAGGGCACAATCGACTTCATCAGGGGCGCCGAGAATGATGTCAGTGAGCCTTCCGTGCCGCGCCAGGGGGAGCCGTCGAATGATGCACTTACCGCCAACAGTACGATGCCCAGAACTATCGCAAACAGCGACCAGCGTAATGCTTTACGCTCATTGGGCTGAAGCGGCTCCATTGTGGGTAAGTCGGACATGTCACCGTCTACCGGGTTACTTCTCAGCTTCGGTTCGACCAGCTTATCGGTGATAAACCAGCCCAATGCGGTAACAACCAGTGCTGATGCGGTGGTAAAGTAATAATTATTCAGTGGGTTCAGGGTCACACTGGGATCGAGCAGTTGCGCGCCAGCCTGGGAAATGCCCTGCAGCATCGGATCCAGCGCTGAAGGCACAAAGTTCGCGGAAAAGCCCCCTGAGACGCCGGCAAAAGCGGCGGCAATACCGGCAAGAGGGTGACGGCCGGCGGCATAGAAAATGACGCCGCCAAGAGGGATCACCAACACATAGCCGGCATCTACCGCTGAATGACTGACAATCCCTATCAGGATGATCATGGGCGTCAGCAGCCAGGTTGCGGTAACCGACAGCAATGCGCGTAACCCGGCATTAATGAATCCGGAATATTCAGCTACTCCAATGCCCAGCATCGCCACCAACACCACACCAACAGGGTGAAAATGGGCGAAGTTTGTCACCATGGATGACATAAACTGAGTCAGCGCCGAGCCTGCTAACTGATTATTGATCGTAAGCGGTTCACCGGTGCGAGGGTCGACAACATCAAAGTGAATGTTCGATAAGGCCAGTGACAGCGCCCATACTACGAACAGCAGCAGGATAAACAGCACGGCGGGGTCGGGGAGTTTGTTCCCCCAGATTTCCACTTTGTTCAAGATACGCTGAACCAGTGACGTCGGTTGAGATTGTTCCATGTCAGGTGCTCTTAATTATCATTTTTATTAGTGAAACAGTGTTAAATTACTGTAAAGCAGGTCGCGAATACAACCTCTAATGTGTGTTAATACCTGATGGGAATGAGGGGAAGCACAGCCGGTATAGATTTGCTCTGTGACGTTATTGCGGTTTATTACTCCAGAAATTTGAAGGGGAGATCGGTGGTTTCCATAAACGCGTCAAAAATACGTCTACGCTGGCTGCTGTGCGGCACAAAGGCATAGCAGGGGGGCCTGGGGGAGATTTCCTGCAATTCATACCAAAGTTCGTCCAGCGCGCCTTTACCAGACACCATGAACGTTTCACCCCATGTCGTGGAATAGACCACACTGACGTCTTCCACGGTCGCTTTCAGACGAAGTGTCGTGAAATTGAGCACAACCATGCAGGCTTTTATTTTTTTAGGAGCCAGAAGATCTTCGCGGGGCAGCGCATTGATTTTTACCGGTGGGAACAAGGCTTTTACGTGTTTTACCAGGCTTTCCAGGTCCTCTTCAATAACCGGGTCTGTATCGTAGTCAAGCCGCAAATGGGTGTCAGTATCGATGAGCCGGTTACATACACACCACACCAGCAACCTGACCGGACAGGGAAAGCGAATGATCCTGGTTTTCTCCAGCGCTTTGCCATGCTTTCCAACCTGATCGCCTGAATACGCCACCCAGGCTGATTGTCCCGCTTTTGAGCGCGACACTTTAAGCGTTACCTCGGGACAATACATACGATCGTCAAAGCCGCTGCGTAAAAACTCAATTTTATTGTCTTTCTTTGAATAAAACGTATCCAGACGGCGACCTAATACGGTCATGTCGGCTTTGCTGACCAACTGGCGCTCCATAGACAGTTTTGAAGACATACGGCGGTAGCACTGAATAAGAAAGCGATGGATGCGCCTGGAAAGCTTGACCAGGTCCTGAAATGACCAGCTATTTAGATTATCCAGGTGGCGCAACTCAGCGCGCGTCCACCCCCAGCGTTTTGCGTAGCCTGCCATGATTTTTCGTTTAAATGTGACCTGACCTTCCTCCGCAGGGAAGCTTAGACGGGGGGCACACTTTATATAAAGACACTCCTGCAGTAACTGAACCACCTCCGTTTGTTCCTGACTCTCATAATGGTCGATAAGCTGATCAAACATCAGTGCGTAGGGATCAATAGTCGCCACTGAGCCCGGCGCCTCGTCACCATTATGCACCCGTTTTTTGAGCAGGTTACACAGCGGTTGCTCATCCTCAAGATTTTCCAGAAACACTTCGAGCTTGGCCATTTTTAACACCGACTTAAACGGTGAGTCCATAGCTTTACCCAACTGCCAGATGGCGGCGCCGAATAATTCATTGGGATCAAGCTTTTCAAGGTAGCCAAGATCCATAAACCAGTTGGGGTCCGGCGAGCCTCCCTCTTTGAGTTGCGACATCAATGAGTAGTATTGTTGTTCGCTGAACGAGTCTGGTACCAGCCACCAGAAAGGGGCTTTGCCGGCTACCACAATATTGGTGGTGTAAAATTCTGACTTGAGCAACATCGCCTGGGCAGAGCCGGCACTTTCACCCTCTGCCACGCCAAAGTCATTGGCTTTAACATTATCAATATCAGACAGGAAAAAGTGAACTTCGATGCCTTTTTCCGTTTCAGCCCACTGTTCGATGGCCGTAAGCTTTTGTTGCAGCAACGCCATCGCTTCGGCTGACATGCTGCCGCCGCTAACGCACACCCAGTAATCAAAGTCAGAGTCGGCAGACTGTGCAATAGTGCCGATACTGCCCATCAGTACCAGTGCATCAATTGCGCGCTGACGGGGCCAGATAGGCTTAATATCGTCAAACAGCGCCTGTTGGGCCGGAAAGCAGTCCTGCATTGCGTCTTTAATTTGATCCCGGAAAGAAAAATTATTGAGACCGAATGGCACCTCATCGCTGTCGACATAGCCAGGAAGGTCAGGATGATTGACATGCAATAAAAATGGCAGCACGTGAAAGAGCGCTCGCCTGTCTTCGGGTAACAGGACCAAAGCGCGCTCAATTCTCGCCTTGTTATACCGCAAAACCCTGAGCAGGCGGATAGTCAGATTTTGGTTGACGGTGAGTGATTGCTGCGAAGCCATTACGCTGGGATCATAGTCCTTTTGAAGATAATCGCGTTATTTTCTTATAGTACCCCTATTCTACGACATTGTGGTGCAAAGTTGATCAGAAAGCATTTTGGCTTTATCAGCATCCGGTTATTTTCCTGCAGGCGGAAGAATTATTTACAATTCAATGCGCTGATGTAAGGTGGGGATCTGCGCATCAACCCCGTTGCGCGCCAACACCTGTCGCAGAGACTGTTTAGCCTGCTCCTCACCATGTACCAGAAACAGTCTGGGTTGCGGTGCGCTAAAGTGGCTGAACCAATCAATAAGTTGTGACTGGCTGGCGTGGGCCGAAAAGCCCCCTAACGTGTGCAGTTGCGCATTAACAGCAATCGACTCACCGGCCATGCGAATACGTTTCGCGCCATCGACTAACAGTCTGCCGGGCGTGCCCTGCGCCTGATACCCCACAAATATTACGTGCGACTGCTGTCGCCAGAGGTTGTGCTTAAGGTGGTGGCGTATGCGACCACCATTACACATGCCGCTACCGGCAATAATAATCGCACCACGCTCTATGCGGTTAAGTGCCATCGACTCCTCGGTGCTGACAGCGTAGCGTAAGGTAGGCAAAAAGGTATGCAGGCTTTTGTGGGCCTTATGGCCCGCTGGTGAACTACGGCGTTCAAT
>CAZDUT010000175.1:3260-6891 GCA_964508695.1 uncultured Alteromonas sp. | reverse complement strand
GCCAGCACCTCACCTTCGGCCACCTTCAGGGTGACGCCATCCAGGGCTTTCACCCCGTTCGAATAGGTTTTTGTTAGCCCTTTGATACTCAGCATTCGTCTTCCTTTGCGTGTTTTTTTGTGCAAAGTTCAGACTACTCGCTATTTATCAGCAAGTTAACGGGATGTTTGTAACAAATTGAAACCATCGTGGTTGCCGGGCCGGTGAATGGCCAGCGAACGCAGAAGAAGGCCTCTTTCACCGGTGACTTACCGGATATCAGATATATCACGTTGCCTGACGCGAGCTTGCCAGATACTACGCCGGTAAGTATCGGCCAGGCTACGTTATAAGCTACCGCGACGGCCAGGCGCAAAACGGCTTTTTCTTTTACTTTTCATGGTTGATACATAAAAAGTGATTGTCATAAGTTTGTAGTACATGCGTTTTATATTTCCTGTGCAATAATTAACCTGTCCCTAAGGGCAGTCAACACAAATAAAACAGGAAAGTAAAAATGTTAATAAAAAGAAAACACCTGTCGGTGGCAATAAGCACAGCAATGCTTGGCCTTGCCGGTGGCAGCGCAGGTGCACAGGAAGTGGTTATTGCCAGCGACATGGTCAACAGCAGTGCTACCAATCTCATCTCTTACTCTAACCCTTACACTAACGCATTCTCATCGCCTGGCGATGGATTTCAGAAGTATCAGCGTAACGTATCCTCCAGCATCCCTTTTGCTGTGCTGGATGACAGTTTATTTACCTTTCAGGCAGACACCCTGGGTATTATTGATGACAATAACCTGGACGTATTTTTTGGCGTAGCAGATACCGTAAACAGCAATAACAGTGGTCCGGTGAGCGCTGTTTGGACATTTAATATCAGTGGTGAAACTGATCTTGGTCTGGCGGTTGATATCGGCGCCATGGGCGACTTTGAGAGCAGCGACGATTTCGCGTTTAAAGTCGCCATTGACGGCGGTACTGAGCAGGTGCTGATTGTCGGTGAAGCAGATGAAGCGGGCTCTCAGGTTTACACCATGGCTGGCGGCGCGGTGGTAACGCTCAATGATCCTATGACCGCTAACGGTACACTGTTATCTAACGAACTCACCACCATTCGTGCAGCGATAGACGGCACCGGAAGTGAGCTAACCGTCACGCTAACGGCATCTGCGAATGGTAGTTCGGAAGCCTTTGCCTTCCAAAATATGCAAGTCATCAGTGGCTTTGAAGCAGATGCGCCGACAGGCCCTGAACTGGTCGCAATTAACCAAATTCAGGGAGATGGCACAGCAACCCCTATCAGCGGCACAGACGTACGCGTTGAAGGTATCGTCGTCGGTGATTTTCAGAATAATGATCAGGATGATAACGGTGACTTGCGCGGTTTCTTCATCCAGTCGCTGTTCCCGGACAACAACCCTGCCACATCGGAAGGCCTGTTCGTGTTTGACGGCAACGGTAATGTAGATGTCCAGCCTGGTGATGTCGTCAGCGTGGTGGGTACCGCCGGCGAATTCGGAGGCATGACTCAGGTCAGTGCTGACAGCGTGACGGTACTGGAAAGTGGTGCAGCGTTGCCAGCACCTCAGCAGGTGATGTTACCGATTGCTGATGAGGCGACGCTGGAAGCCATTGAAGGCATGCGTGTGGTGTTACCGCAGCCGCTGGTGATTGGCGAATACTTCAATTTTGACCGCTTTGGCGAAATTGTCCTGACGCTGCCACTGAACGACGAAGATCGTCTGATGACGCCGACCGCTGTAGAAATCCCCGGCTCGTCAGCCTATGAAATGCGTAGTGATGCGAACAGCGAAGCCAAAATTCTGCTTGATGATGGCCGTACCGCGCAAAACCCGGATCCGGCCATTCACCCGAACGGTGATGTGTTCACACTCGACAACCGCTTCCGTGGTGGCGACACCGTGCAATTTGTGACCGGTGTGATGCATGATGCCTTTGGTTCGCACCGCATTCAGCCTACGCAGGGTGCCGAGTACGTTGCCACCAATCCACGCACTGAGGCACCCACTACCGACGGTCGCCTGTCGGTCACCTCATTCAACGTGCTGAACTACTTCACCACGCTGGATCAGAACGGCAACACCTGTGGCCCGTCTGAAATCTCTTGTCGCGGTGCGGATAATACTGAAGAGTTTACCCGCCAGCGCGATAAAATCATCGCGGCCCTGACACAAATTGATGCCGATGTGGTTGGCTTGATTGAGATTGAAAACAACGCTGACGCCTCGCTACAGGACCTGGTTGCAGGCCTTAACGCGGTTGCCGGCGCCGGCACCTACGCTTATGTGGATACCGGTACTATTGGCACTGATGCGATTAAAGTCGGGCTGATTTATAAACCTGCCAGCGTCATGCCTCGCGGTGAATTTGCCATTCTGGACTCCTCTGTGGACAGCCGGTTTATTGATGATCTGAATCGTCCGGTACTGCTACAAACCTTTGAAGAAGTGAATGAAGGCGGCGTCTTCTCAGTTGCCGTGAACCACCTTAAGTCTAAAGGCAGTAACTGTAATGACTACGGCGACGTAGATATGAATGACGGGCAGGGCAACTGTAACGGTGTACGCACTGATGCAGCAATGGCACTGACAGACTGGCTGGCCAGCGATCCCACCAATAGTGGTGACCCGGACATGCTGGTGATTGGCGATCTGAACAGCTATGACAAGGAAGATCCTATCATGGCCATCACCGATGCCGGTTACACCGACCTGGTGGCGTCCTACAACGGTGAATTTGCCTATTCCTATGTGTTTGATGGTCAGGTCGGGTATCTCGATCACGCCCTGTCGTCACCCATCCTGACCGGTCAGGTGGCCGGAACCGCGGTGTGGCACATTAATGCCGATGAGCCGGACATCCTGGATTACGACACCAGCTTCAAGCGCGATGCCCAGGATGCACTGTATGCCCCGGATGCGTATCGCAGCTCAGACCATGATCCGGTGATCGTGAGTCTGAATCTGAATGTGGTGCCTGAAGACAAAGCCGAGTGTAAGAAGGGTGGCTGGCAGTCACTGTTCCGCCACGATGGCAGCGGCTTCAAGAACCAGGGCCAGTGCGTACGGTTTGTGAATACCGGCAAATAACGCCTTACCAGATAAAAGGTCGGTGTCCGTTCAGGCACCGGCCTTTTTTATAACATGCAAGCCGCGAACGAGGCCATGGTGAGGTCTAACACTTCATAAAATCAAGGTTTTCAGACAGCGCCCGCGTATCAGATGAAATCAAGACATCTGTTCCGTTAACTCACCACCCTCTATTTTTTTGAGACTCACGAGCCAGGTTCCGTGTTTAGTAAGTTCCACAACTCTTGCGGCGGATGCCTTCAACTCAGAAAGTATCACTGCCTAACAGATATTCCTGCTTCACGATATCCATCTCGTCCTACTCAGCAACGACCTGTGTGCTCAGTTATTTCTGTGCGACCGATGGTGTCGTCCAGCTAACAATCCACAACAAAGACTTTACACCACGGATGGGTATAAATATTCATTCGAATGTATCATTACTTAAACGATCTAACTGTATTATTCTTTGACTATAAGCTGGTTTTTGCGCTCAAAACCAGTGTGCAGAACGCATAAAATCTTATTGTTTGTTAGCGCCAAGTTACCCGTTGC
>CAZDUT010000175.1:0-3250 GCA_964508695.1 uncultured Alteromonas sp. | reverse complement strand
CTAGACTGCATAATTCGAATTTATTCTCATAACCAGATTACGCCACGGGCTAGCCTTGGCCAGGTTTTCACACCATGTTGTTAAATCACAAGTTGTTACCTTGCTGAAGCAACAAAGACGTTTGCGAGCCTATCAGGAATCAGGATCTGTAACAGCGGGAAGGTGGATGAAAATGGAAGCTACAACGGATTGTCAACAGGCTTTTTGTAAGTAAGCGGTCATCTGCTCATTACATAAACAACCATTTATGCATCGTAGGTTTTTTCCGCAGATTTTTTGACATACCATCCAGCGACAATTTGACGTTATTAAAATCGGAGCATGGATGCAAAATCTTAAATCTCTTTCCCACTTTAGTTTTAGTATGGTTGCGGCTGTTATTCTCACTGCTTGCGGTGGTGGTGGCGGTGGCGGAGGCTCTACTACTAACCAAACGCCACCTCCTAGCAACGAGCCACCTGAAGCGGCCATTACCGGTGATGCATTAGTCGCAGCTTCATCAGAAGTGACTCTGTCAGGAGACGAGTCCAGCGACGCTGATGGCACGATTAACACTTACTCCTGGTCACAGACAGCAGGTGAAAGCGTTGAGATAAGTGACCCGAGCGCGGCATCAATTCAATTTACCTCGCCGGCCACTGCTGGCGCCAGCTTAAGTTTCGAGCTGACCGTCACCGACGATGAGGGCGAGTCGGATACCATTTCATTTGATACCACAATAAATACACCGCCAAGCCAAACCACGTTATTCCCGCTCCCCGAAGGGCGTTTCAACGGTGAAAAATTGCTGGTGCGCGGTACCGTGCAAGATGAAAACGGCATCGAAACAACGGATGTTATTGTTGAAGCCGGCAACGTGGAATACAGTGCCGACATTGCTGACGATGGCACATGGCTTGTTGAAGTGCCGGTGGACCTATCTACATCGCAGTTACAGGTTAATGTCACTGCGTACGATAATTTCAACGCCAGCAGCACTGCCTACAACGCCGATCTTGAGATTAGTCCGACCCCGACTCACGGCCTGATGGCACTTAACACTAATGACCCAAATTTTGCTTATCTGGTTTCCCAGGAATCGGGATTAGTACAAATTATTGAGTGGGACCGCACGACAGACTCACTGACTAAACTCAGCATGCCTGTAGGCATAAACAGGGGGGTAACTGATTTAGCTTACAACCCACAGTCCCATCAGCTTCTTTTACTGACAGAGGGCTACGAAAGAACCTTGTGGAGTTATGACATCGCTACCGGCGCGGTAGAAGATGTTGTACCAGCCCTTGAACAACCCGTTAATATTGACACCTTTGCGTTTGATCATGTTACTGGGAACATCTACTTCGCCGAAAGCAATAGTAATAGCATTTTGGCAGGAAATATCGCAGATGGCGAATTGACGACACTGTCATCTGAAGAGATCGGCGAAGGAGATAAGCTACTTTTAGATTACTACTACGACATTCATAACCTTGTTTATTCACAAACTTACGGGCTGATTCTTCAACAGAAGAACTATATTTTACGTATTGATACCGAGACAGGCGACAGGCACCCGTTATCGACGATTAGCTCCTCACCAACCGCCGATGAAGACCCGACTGGCGACCCGGAATGGATAACGCTGTCGCCTTCAGGTGATGAGATTGTTGGTATTGATGAAAACAACTACCTGTATTTTATTGATTTGGAGACAGGTAACTATCGTGAGTCTCAGGCCATCGCCGATGAATATCAGGGAAGCGTGTCACAACTGGCCTGGGATCCAGTCACCGGTTCGTACATGGCATCGCTATTCAACCGCAGCAATGAGTACTTTCAATACGCGGAACGCGCCCAATTGGTGGCGTTTGATGAAACCTCAATTTCCGGTATTGAGTTAGATACCAGTATTGGTAGCGGAGCAGAGCAGAGTTTGAACTCGGCAATCACCTTTGACAGCGGTTCAAATCAAATTTTTGGCTTCTCGTCTGACGAGGGAAGTAACAGCTTGCTGGCATATAATGTTGAGACAAACGTGCTGTCCATGATCGCGCCCGGTGATGAGAGCTTCTATCGCGTTTCTGACGTGGTTTACCATGCAGACAGCCACAGCCTGTATTACATTAACTTTGAAACGCTGTCTGTTTACCGCGCTGACATCGAAACTGGTGAAATCAATAATGTTACGACGCCAACGCTGCCAGATTTTGAAGTCCTCGAACTACAGGACCTGGCAATCACCGCCGATGCAACGACTGCTTACATGATAATGCTTTCATTTGATGCTGGACCGGTGTTAGCCGAAGTTGACCTTGTGTCCGGCAAAACCAGCATAGTAAAAACATTAAGTAGCGATTATAACTACGACATGATTTTGCACGATGGCGCCATTTTCCTGGGTAAAGCCGCAGTATCGACGTCAGTGCAAAACACACAAATCGTTCGGCTTGATTTAACAACCGACGACACCACGGTTATTACCGATAATGCGAGCATTGAGAGTGGCGACCAAATTAGCAGTATCCAACATATGCTAGTGGACGAGGCCGAGAATGCCCTGTATTTTTCAGACAGGGGGGAAATCGTCAATGTGGACCTTGAGACCGGTTCCCGTACATTTGTTTACTCTGATTACGATATTGCTGAACGTGCGCTTATCATGGAAAGGGGGGATTCCGTCTTTTTAGAAGATCTCACTCTCTCAGCCACGCCCGGAATTGCATATGCATTAGATGATCATGTGTCCGGGATCTATGCAGTCGATATGACGACAGGCGCACGGATGCTGATTCAGCGATAGCCGCTGGCAAATAGCGTAAAAAGGGGCCTTCAGGCCCCTTTTTAAGTCAGAGAAATAAAAGTGTTAAGTTACATTTTGATATACTTTACCCGAAGACCGGTGTAATAAACTTCCGTTACACCTTCAAATCCTGAGTCCATTGAAATATATAGCCATGGCCCTCCTTGGTTATCCTCGCTGTAGTTAAAGTAGAACTTCTCCTCATTACTGATTGTTTTAGACTCCCAAATCCACAGTTCTGGATCTAACACGCACGCGGTAGGTAAACCAATGTCCCCTATATAAACGACTTCATCTTCTTCACTGCGCCCATTCTGACTGTCCTGAACATTGACACGGTAATATTCAAATGGGTTGCCCTGAACGCTTCTTTCTGGTTTGTAGTTCAGTATTGCACCTTTGATAAAAACACTTTCGCTGGGACTTCCTCCTATGCCCCCACATTCATAAGAAATGTACGTGACCAAG
>CAZDUT010000174.1:0-6935 GCA_964508695.1 uncultured Alteromonas sp. | reverse complement strand
CTCAAAACCTAAATGTAGCGCTTCGCGAACCAGTATCCCGACGAAAATAAACGAGAATGCTGTAATCCGTTTTACAGTAAAAAGGTAAATTAGAAGCGCTGCGGTATAAAGCAGCGCTGGTAAAAAAGCAGGATTAAATACTTCGATCATTTCTCATCTTTTGGTGGTTCTTTTGGCATTTTGGGTTCATCACCACTGCCGGCTCCATTCAGGCTTACACTACAGGCCCAAGGCGCATAAGAACAAACTTCTTCAACAAAAAATGTTGTTGTCGATGGGGAAGCTTGCGCCGCCAGGGTTGTTCCAGATACTGCTGTTATAGCACCGATAAGACCGAGTTTGATACCTTTTTTCATTATCTTTCCTTTTTGCGGATTAAAAAACTGTCTCTTGGGACAGGCTTGATAATCCTACCGAGCATGCACGAAAGTGCTAGTACAAAAAGAAAAAATTCAGGACTCGTAAAGCGCCAACCTTCCCGCAAAAACCTGGCCACGCTTAATACTAGGCTGTGGGGCAAGCCGGTACAGATCACCGTTTAACCCTACATAATGCTTGGTAACGCCGCATTCCCTTGCAATGGCCGCATGCGCTGCCAGGTGTTCAGGCTCACCATGGACAGGAATGGCTATCTGCGGTTTTACCCACTGGTACATTAGCTTAAGTTCTTCTTGGCAGGGATGGCCGCTGGCATGCACAGGCAGTACACTGGTTTCGCTTTGAATAACCTCAATGCTTCTCGCCTGCAATGCATCTACCAGCTTTTCCACGCTTTTTTCATTACCCGGGATGACAATGGATGAGAAAATCACGCAGTCGCCTTTGTCGAGGGTAAGTTGCGGATGACTATCGCGGGAAAGCCGGGATAACGCGGCACGAGACTCGCCCTGACTGCCGGTCGCGACTGCCAGCACTTCTTCAGGCGGCAGATAACCCACATGGTTAGGGTCAACAATTTGCAGGCCGTCCGGCCACATGTTCTGGCTGCGGGCTATAGCAACCATATTTTGCAATGAGCGACCATATACCGCCATATATCGCCCGGTGCTTTTGGCAATACGCGCCAGGCTTATTAAGCGTGCGATATTGCTGCCGAAACAGGTCACGACAACGCGCCCTGTCTTTGGCCTGATTGTCGCAAGCAGGCCGTCATAACAGTTTCGCTCCGACACCGAAAACCCCGGCCGCGTGGCGTTGGTCGAATCTCCCACCAGTGCGAGAATATCACGCTTACCTAACGCCTGAAATATTGCAACGTCAAAGGGAGTTCCGGTTACCGGGTTTGCATCAATTTTCCAGTCGGCGGTATGCAGAACCTTGCCTAACGGCGTTTCCACCAGCAGCGCGCTGGGCTCCGGAATTGAATGCGTAATGGACAGCCAGGTAACGTTAAAGGGGCCAATGCGGCATATCGCATCGAACGTTACCTCAATCACCGGTACTTTATTGATAAGACCTGCCTGCGCCAGCTTGCGTCGCAGTACTTCTGCCGTAAAAGGCGTACAGTAAACGGGGCATTGCAGACGCTGCCAGAGGTAAGGCACTGCGCCAATATGATCTTCGTGAGCATGCGTAATTATCAGCCCGCACAACTTATCTTTTTGACCGGCAATAAATGTTGGATCCGCGGCGACTACCCGGTGCTGGTGCGTCGACGGGTACCGCTTGTCCTCCCGGTAAGGCGGGTTAAGCGGTTCGTCGAAAGATACTCCACAATCAACCATTAACCAATTGCCATCATGACCGTACAGGTTCATGTTCATGCCAATTTCGCCTGTCCCACCCAATGGCAAAAACCAGAGATCCTGTTTTCCGGGAATCAGTGAACTAATACACTACTCCTTGATCAACATATTCCTCATAGCCTGCTTTGTGGCAGCACGCTAATCAGTCACGCCTAATGGTAAACTTCTATTAAACATTGAATCTGTATTTTTTTACACCAAAAAATCTGTAATTTATTGATTTAAATAAATTCACTTGCACCCATTTGTGGGTTTCTTTATCGAAATGCCCGTTACAGGGCGAGTGTGGTAAATATCTTCAGGGGGGCACTTTTACGAGGAAGAACGATGTGGGGTGTCTCAACCGGTTGGCGCGGGATAAAGTGAAAGTAGTACCCACCATTCCCCTGCTCTCAATGGAAAAGTAATGTAAGCAGAGGCACGCCTTTATACGTTACAGATATGTCGTACAAAGGCGCAGCGCCTGTTAGTCGTGATGCAGTTGGGCATTTAACTGATCAATGACCTCGGCCCACTCGGCGTCATCTTCCAAAGCAGATTGCAAAAAGGATTTTTGCGCATCACTCCAAAACGGCGCCTCTTCAATATGGCGGGAAGGATTCATTCCGCGGTGTTCTTCAATAAAACTGTCGATAGCCGCGTCAGAATTATCCAGGCCCAACTGGCCAAACAGGTCGCTCATCGTAGGTTGGTCGGTATACATGCCACATCTCCATAACGCTATGTCGTGTTTTGGTGTAAACGCCCTTATTACCCCGTCAGATCAGTTGTGCTGACGTTATCTGCTGGATAACTGCTCTGAGAACTCATCAGGCTCAAGCACCTCTCCCTCTTCGCCGGGAAGCGGACATACCATTACCATAAGCTCGTCCTGGCGCATGCCACTTACCCATTTGCTCTGCCAGTCTTTCAGGGAAATAGCCAGCGGCTCACAGTGTGCCCACTCATCCGTCGCCCACAGAGCGGCCAGTTCACCTGTTGGCCAAACCGGCACCCCCTCTTCCTCGTCGGTTGTGAGCATGACACAACCGTGCTCGTCAGTCAGGATCCAAAGGGCCTGATTTTCCTGAATGGTGGATACGGTTTTTTTCACACGGCTCGCGGCATCTGCCGAGAGCCATTGATCATTACCCATTGATTATTCCTCGTTGGTTATAACAGGCAGGTCATTTACCTGCTTAAGCTCTTCCTCAAGCAGTGCAGGGTCGCCCACCACTATAAGTGACATACCGGCTAAATCAAGGTATGACTGCGCGACGTAAGAGACCGCCTGTGCGTCTACTTCATTCACCAGCGATATATAATTAGTCAGTCTGGTGCGAGGCAGTTCATTTACGTCCAGATTAATTAGCTGTGAAATCAACCCTGCCCGCGATGAGTTGCGCAGCACAAACAAGCCAGACATATAATTCTGAACGCCTTTGAGCTCCCAGGCTGGAGGTGGCGTTTGTTGTAACCCCTTCACTTCTTTGATGATTTCGTTAAGCGCTTCGCCGGTACTCGGTGCATCGATATCAGCCGATTCATACCATACCGATGCTCCCTTATAGCTGTACAGCGAGCTGCGTGGGGAATAGGTATAGCCTTTATCTTCACGGATATTTTGGGTGATACGGCTGGAAAACATGCCGCCTAACAGCGTATTCATCACTTCCAGTGTGAGGTAGTCTTCATTGTCCATCGGCACCGACCGCTGACCCAGTCTCAGCGTGGTTTGGACCGCCCCCGCACGAGCTACCTTAATAAGCGCAGGAGAAGGCTTTTCAGGCACAGTTAGCTCGGTTTTCTGACTCTCGCCCTCCACCATCACCGAAAAGTCGTCGCGGATTTTTGCTTCAAGCGCCTCTGCATCAAAACGCCCGGCCACATATAAATGCGCATTACCGGCCACCAGATGCTGTTTCGCAAATGCCAGTATGTTGTCCCGTGAAATACTCATCAGCGTATCTTGCTGAGGGTAGACAACCCCATAGGGATGGTCAGGGTACATATGCGAGTAAAACGCTTCTACCGCCTGTCCCTGGGCTCGGGACTTTGAAACCTGAACTTCCCGCCAGTGGTTGGCAAGTGCGCGCTCAAGTGAAGACTGAGGAAATTCTGACGTCGTCACAAGCTCAGCCAAAAGCTGTGTGGCTGGTTCCGCAAACTCTGACAACACATCAATAGAAAGCTGACTGGAATTCATGCCAACGGAAGCTTCAATTTGCCCGCCCATGGAAGAGGCTCGCTTTGCCAGTACCGCAGCCGAGGCAGTTGCGGTTCCCTGGCTGAGTAAGTCAAAAGTGATATCGGCTATGCCTGTGTGACTGCCGTCTTTCGCATTTCCGGTGTCAAACTGCAACACCAGCGTTGCTTTTGGCGTACTGCCATAAGGAATAAAGGTCACGTCCAGCCCATTATCCAGCTCAAACGTGCGGGTATCCGGCAGATTGAAATTTTTTGCCTCAGCCGGCGCAGGTGGCGTTGTTGGGAACGACTCTGCGCTGGCATGTGCATGGCCACTCAGTGCGAATAAAGCGACCAGGCCGCAGGCCAGTTTACGGGATGTTAATGATGTTACGTTCGGGCTCATTGCGCGTCTCCCTGTGCAGAGTCTGAGGACGTTGAAGATTCAGGCAAAACAGTAAAAATGGTGCGTTGCTGCGGTGTCAGGTATTGCTTCGCGGTCTGCTGGATCATAGCCGGTGTAATACGCTCAAATGCCGCTTCAATATCATTGATTCGCGAAGGCTCATCGTCAAACAACGCAAATGTGGCCAGCAGATCAAGCTTGCCTACGCCATAGAATCCATCCAGCGTGTCGTACAACGAAGACAGTAGTTTGGTCTTCGCCCGTGCCAGGGTGGTCTGCGAAACAGGCGCCTGTTTAAATGAAGAAATGACATCATCAACCACACCTGTCACCTCATCTTCACTCACATCAGGCTCATGAATTAAGCTCGCGGTCCAAAGCATGGGGCCATTGTAGTTAAACATATTGCCCAGCATGTTAATCCCCCCGGAGACACTGCTGGTCATCCCTTTCTCCTCTACCAGCGCCTGATGCAGCAAGCTGTCATCTCCCTGTAGGAGAATTTGATCAATCAATCCCATCGCATAATAGGCGTCAGAATTTTTCTCAGGCATCCGGTAAGCGACCGCGTACGCCGGCTTTGGTGCCAGCGGATCCACCCGTGAGGCCTTGCGCTCAGCCGTTTGCGGTTGTTCGCTAATGTCCGGCAGCTTGGGCACATCTGCAGCTGGAATATCGCCGAAATACTGCTTTACCCACGCCATGGTCTGGTCAACATCAAGATCCCCCACGACCACAAAAACGGCATTGTTCGGGGCATAATAGCGATCAAAGAATGCATCAACATCTTCCAGCGTTGCGGCATCCAGGTCTTCGAGTTCGCCATAGAAGTTATGCGAGTTATACCAGTTATCAAAGGCATGTTGCGGTAAATCTAACCAGGGAAAGCCGCCGTAGGGTTGGTTAAGCACATTCACTTTTACTTCATTTTTAACCACGCCCTGCTGATTGGACAGCTCGGCCTGGGTAATATTCAGCCCACGCATTCTGTCGGCTTCTACCCATACAAAGGTTTCCAATACATGGGAAGGTAAAATCTCGAAATAGTTGGTGAAGTCAAAACGCGTAGAGCCATTGTTCACACCGCCGTTTCCATTAACCAGCTTATCGAACTCGCCTTTTGGCAGATTCTGCGAGCCCTGAAACATCATGTGTTCAAACAGGTGCGCGAAGCCGGTACGATCTTTGGGCTCAATGCGAAAACCAATGTTGTAATACACGCCAACTGCAACAATAGGCGCAGTGTCATCAGGAGATAGCACTACCTTCAGCCCATTATCCAGCGTTTCATAGTGTACCGGTACATTCAGTGACATTGCTGATCCGGTCTGCTCAGTTGCATCAGCCCCGGTTGTTTGATTTTCTTCAGATGTCTGGCAGCCGGTTAACAACACAGCGGCGCTCAACAGCCCTAATAGCATTTTCATTCTGACAATTCCTTCTTATCAGTCTCAGGTTCATCCCAGTTTCCACTGCTTCTAACGTAGGAGGTGCCGTAGACCTATTTCTGGTTAGGTAGGTTGATATTAAAACTTTCGATTAATTGGGTAATACTTTCTCGTCTGACTGACTTCATTGTATGCAAAAACACCTGTAGTACCACACCCTCAAGAGCAGTAATACGCCTTAGATGAGGTAATTTTGCAAACCGATGCAGGCAGGCTTCAGGCAGTACAGCAAAGCCGCCTTCTTTGTCCAGGGTCGACAGCGCCAATGACAACGAATTAGTTCTGAGCTTGGCATCTTTAAGCTGATTATAATGTGTCAGCAAGGTGTCTCTGGCTCGAGGCCCCCAGTCAATCGCGACAAAATCGTCGGCACTGATTTCGGTTTCGCGATCCACGGCGTAAAGCGCCAGCGGCGATGACAGCAAGACGGTACTGTCCACTTCCTCAGATTTGAGTGGCTCGGACGAAAACGCCAGATCAATTGCCCGTTCGTGCAATTGCCGTGAAAGGCTTTCCAGCGTCAGCACTTCGGCTTTCACCGACCAGTCGGGAAAGTGTGAGTGAATATGGCCCAGCGATTCAGACAATAACAGTTCACTGGCCAATTGCGTTGCCCCAACCATTACATAATCGGTAGACGCATCCAGCAATTCCTGTCTGGCCGCCTGCAAGGTACTGCACAGCTGCTTTGCATACGGCAGCAGCTTTTCCCCTGACTGCGTCAGTTGGATGCTGTTTCGCTGACGAATAAATAAGGTGGTGTGAAAATATTCTTCGAGCAATTTAATGCGAGCACTGACCGCCGATTGGGTCAGATACAGGTTCTCGGCGGCCTTGCCGAAATGTCGCGTGTTAACGACTTCAATAAAGGTAGTTAAAAAACGAATGTCCATGAGCGCATGACAATACTAAACGTCAGTGTGGATACGCTGTCACATTCTGTCAGGTAAGTAAATAGAAAAGCCTGTACTGCAGACAAAATAGTCCCGACGGACAGATATTTAGTTACCTATCCGTCTGGCACTCCTGAATAACAATCAGTCTTCCTGGTATAAACGGCGTTGCTTTTCACGACGCTGATGGTCGCGCTTTTGCTTCGTTTTTACAGCATGATGACGTTTCGAGGCAGACTTCTTGCCGTGGTTATCATCATCTTCTACCAAGTCCCAT
>CAZDUT010000173.1:0-6967 GCA_964508695.1 uncultured Alteromonas sp. | reverse complement strand
CTATAGCCTGAATTGCTCACCCAGGTATACATCCCTGACCTGTTGATTGCTTAGTACTTGCTCAGATGTTCCCTGAGCAATCAATTCTCCGTGACTGACAATGTACGCCTTCTCACACACATCCAGCGTTTCGCGTACATTGTGATCTGTAATGAGTATACCGATTCCCCGGTCACAAAGGTGCTGAATAATTTTCTTAATATCGTTTACCGATATGGGATCAACACCGGCGAACGGTTCGTCCAATAAAATAAACTGGGGGTTCGCTGCCAATGCCCGGGCAATTTCCACCCGACGTCGCTCACCACCTGACAAACTCATACCTGTACTATTACGTATATGGTTAATATTAAATTCATCAAGTAGTGCGTCAGCTTCTGTTTCCTGACTGGCTGTATCAAGATCTTTGCGGGTTTGCAGAATTGCCATCAGGTTATCGTAGACGGTCAGTTTGCGAAAAATAGAGGCTTCCTGGGGCAAATAACCAATTCCCCGTCGTGCCCGTTCGTGCATGGGCATATGCGTCAGTTCATCACTGTCAATATGAATTTTACCCTTATCCAGCGACACCAGACCGACAATCATGTAAAACGTGGTGGTCTTGCCTGCGCCATTTGGGCCCAGCAGGCCGACGATCTGGCCGGTAGAGACTTCCAGGCTGACATCTTTTACAACCTGACGGGATTTGTATGACTTTGCCAAATTCAGTGCACTCAGAGTGGCCATACTACTGCTCGTCTCCCTTGTCCTCTTTGTTCTTTTCTTTCAGTTCTTTGACGGCTTCAGGCTGGAAGACTGTGGTCACTCTGCCGCTGCCCTCATCACCGGTGGCAAGTAATTGCTCAGTTGCCATGTCATAGGTAATTTTGTCGCCGCGAACCATACTGGTGTCCTGCTTTAATTCTGCACTGCCGGTCAGTGATATGGTGCGCTTGCTTACCTCGTAACGAATTTCGTTGGCGCGAGCGGTCACCGGGGTGCCGTCCTCCATGGTCTGCGAATAACTGGCAGGGTTGCCGCGGGCGACAAACACTTCGCGGCCTTCCCCGTCGGTTGCAATCACTTCTACCTCTTCAGCATCAATGATTAGCGAGCCCTGGGTAATTCGTACATCTTCTTTAAACAGCGATGTCTTGTTTTTACCGTCAACAAACTGTGATTTTGAGTCGACTTTTATCGGCTTTGAAAAATCACTGTCGGTCGCATTGGCAACAGGCAGCGCACTAGTTATCAGGCTGAGTGCCAGGAGAATAAACCGTTTGTACATGATCGATAAGCTCATATTGTTGCGTTTGAAGGTCGGCATTAAAGCCGTTGCTGTTTATAACATACTGGAGGCCGCGAATGGTGACAGGCTGATCAGATGTCATTTGTTTGCTATCAAGGTTAATTTCGATAAATTCAGTCTGAATGGTTTCGACGAAATCGTCACGGGACTGGTTAACAATTTCAACATTTGAATCCAGCTGAATAGTGTCATTACTGTACAGCGTGCCTTCCTCCGCGGTAACCTGCCACGGTGCGCTGTTGTCGTCCGTGTAGACCGTATATTCAGGCTGAGTGAATAATACGAAGCCTAACTGATCGTAGTGTTCCATATTGGTCGCGAACACCCTGTGATTAAGCTTTCCATCCTGGTTATAGAGCGTTGTGGTAAGATTTTTGGCACGGTACGCGGGCCGCAGTGCATCGATCTTTTCAACTTTGTTTTCAGCCGGTGTGTCTTCCATCCAGGTTGGAATGTACAGTAGCAATGCCAGCACAAATAAGATGACAATACTTATTTTCAGACGACTGGTGCCCAATAGCGTCATACACTGGCTCCCTGGATGCCGGCTAGTTTGTCAGTTGCCTGAAGCAGGGTATCACACACTTCTCTGACAGCGCCAAACCCGCCAGGCAGTGTGGTTACCCAGTTTGCCAGCTGGCGTACCTGCGGGTGCGCATCTTTTACCGCAATTTTTACGGCGGCGTGTTCGTACATACCGGTATCGGGCATATCGTCGCCAATTGCTGCAACCTGATGGGGCGAGAGCGCTAAGCGCTGGCACAAAGATGATAACGCTGCGGCTTTATTTTCCTCACCCTGAATGATGTGGGCGACATTCAGCGCTTTCATGCGCGTTTCAACAATGTTGGACTTTCTGCCGGTAATAACGGCGACCTCAATCCCGTTTTTTACCAACGCCTTGATACCATAGCCATCGCGGGTATGAAATGCCTTGAGCTCTTCTCCGTCATTCCCCAGGTAAATGCGACCATCGGAAAACACGCCATCGACATCACACACCAACAAACGAACGTCACTCAGCCCTTCCAAAAAAGATTGTTCCATTTGTGTATACAAAGTCGGTACGGTCAGCATTACAATACTCCTGCTTTAAGTAGCATATGCATATTAAATGCGCCTGCCGGGTGGCCGTTCTCATCCGTGACCATGAGTGCACTGATTTTGTAGGACTCCATCACATTCAGTGCCTCAACGGCCATTTCATTGGCGCGAATCGTTTTGCCGCCACGTGTCATTACGTCTGCCACCGGTGTTGCATGAATATCGATTCGGGCATCCAGAATACGGCGCAGATCGCCATCGGTGAACACGCCAAGCAATTGGTTGTCTTTATCCACAATGCCGGTCATGCCCAGCCCCTTGCGACTAATTTCCAGCAGGGCGTCAGCAACCAGTGCCTGACTGTCAACCAGGGGGACGGCGTCGTCAGTCAGCATAATGTCACTGACGGTCAGCAATAATTTTCTGCCCAGGCTGCCGCCGGGGTGGGACAGCGCAAAGTCGTCGGAGCTGAACCCTTTATGGTCCAGCAGCGCGACAGCCAGCGCATCGCCCATTACCAGTGTTGCTGTAGTGCTGGATGTTGGCGCCAGTCCCAGGGAGCAAGCCTCCTGCTCCACACTGATATCCAGCACGACGTCGGCGTGCTGCCCCAGCGTACTGGTCTCTTTATTGGTCATGGCAATCACCGGCACACCAAGTCGCTTAACCACGGGCATGAGGTTCAGTAATTCGGACGTTTCCCCCGAGTTCGAAATGGCCAGCAACACGTCATGTTTATCGAGCATACCCAAATCGCCATGATTGGCCTCACCAGGGTGCATGAAAAACGCAGGTGTGCCTGTACTGGCCAGTGTCGCCGCAATTTTATTGCCGATATGGCCGGATTTACCCATGCCCGACACCACCACTTTTCCCTGGCACTGCACAAGCAGCTCACAGGCTTTGTCGAAACGCTTATCGAGCTTGCTGCCAAGCGCTGAAACTGCACGGGTCTCAATGTCGACCACCCGCTTTGCGGAGGCAATAAAGGGGGAAGAGTGTTGCGTCATTAACTAAACAGCCAAAATTGATAGCCGATGAACGCCGACAGCAGGATCCCGCCCTCAAGTCGCGAGATCTGGCGTTTACCGATCAGGTTAAAACTAAATATAAACAACATGAAGGTCAGTCCCAGCATCACATACATATCCCGGCCATACGCGGCGGGATCAAGTTCACCTGGTGCCAGCAAGCCCGGCATGCCGAGTACCGCCAGCAAGTTGAAAATATTCGAACCGATAATATTCCCCAGCACCAGGTCGTCTTCTCCTTTGCGTGCACCAGCAATACTTGCCGCCAGTTCCGGTAAACTGGTTCCCAGGGCGATAATCGTCAAACCGATAACCAGGTCAGATACGCCAAAGTAACGGGCAATAAATACCGCAGCGTCCACCATATAATGTGCGCTTAACGGCAACAGCACCAGCCCTACAGCCACCCACAATACTGCAGCGCCGTTTGATACATCCTTGGGAATTTCGTCCGCCGTTTCCCTGACCAGGGGATCATTTTTTTCGACCTGCAATGACAGCCACGCCATCATTGCCAGCACAAAAATAAACAGCATGAACAGGATCATGCCTTCGTAATTGGCCAGTTCGCCATCCCACATGAATGCTGCAGCAATAATACTGATAACAATCAGTGCCGGAAGTTCCCGCTTGAGCGTGGTGGAAGACACCCACAGCGGCTTAAATAGCGCAGTGAGACCTAGTACCAACGCGATATTCGTAATGTTTGAGCCCAGTGCATTACCGACGGCGGTGTTCATATTGCCATTCAGCGAGGCCATAGCGGAAACCACAATTTCCGGTGCGGAGGAACCCATGGCGACGATGGTCAGGCCGATCATCATGGGAGATACGCCGATATTTTTGGCCAGTGCAGAGGCACCAAAGACAAACCGGTCGGCACTCCAGCTCAATACAATAAGCCCAATAAGGAAGATAACTATCTGTATTAGCACTGCGACATATAAAATGATGAATTTCCGAGGATTGTCGCAAAAACCGCAGCGTTTGCCTATGTTTATCGGTATTGATAGGGGGAAATCGGTATTTCTTTCGTGTGCAGAAGCGGAGCAAGGTGTAGCATACTCTCCCTGTCAGGCGCCTAACACCGCAGTCACATTCGATAACGGCTTCGCCGACGGGGTTTGCTGAGGCACTGTGCAGTAGCGCCGACATCAGAAACGTAACCAACCAGTGCCGTCTATTCGCATTTATCGAACATAACTTGTAACGATTTGATTTTGGCCCTGCGCTTGAAAACGCGTAGAATACCTCCCAAATTACACTGGCCAGTGAACTTATCGTTAGTCGTTGTCTCTTATTTCCTTATCGGTAAGGGCGCACAGCCAATGAACACACCACAAAGTCGGACTCAAAATCAATCAGTTATGGATAATATCGTCGAAGTAGACAACATGTCTTTCAGCCGCGGGGAGCGGTTGATCTATGAAGGTGTGTCTCTGAAAGTTCCGAAAGGTAAAATTACGGCCGTGATGGGGCCCAGCGGTATCGGTAAAACGACCCTGCTCAAACTCATTGGTGGGCAATTACAGCCTGATCATGGGGATGTTCGCTTTGATGGAGAGTCACTGATCGGGATGAGGCGTCGCCGGCTGTACGAAATACGTCGCCGAATGAGCATGCTGTTTCAAAGCGGTGCGCTGTTTACTGATATGACAGTGTTCGACAATGTCGCGTTTCCATTGCGTGAGCACACCAAACTGGATGACGATATCATCGCCACAATCGTAGCACTTAAGCTTCAGGCGGTTGGCCTGCGTGGCGCTGCAAAGCTGATGCCCAGTGAATTATCAGGCGGTATGGCGCGACGAGCGGCACTTGCGCGGTCTATCGCGCTGGACCCTGACCTTATCATGTACGATGAGCCGTTTGCCGGTCAGGACCCGATTTCCATGGGCGTGCTGGTTAAACTTATCCGCGAGCTGAACGACGCGCTGAACCTGACCAGTATCGTGGTCACGCATGATGTCACAGAAGTGCTGACCATTGCGGATTACATTTATATTCTGGCGGACAAGCGGATCATTGGTGAAGGCACCAGTGAAGAAATCCAAAACAGTGACTCCAAATTGGTACAGCAGTTCCTCAAAGGGGAAGCGGATGGTCCAGTTCCCTTCCACTATGCTGCCGATCCACTCGAAGACAGTTTATTTGGGGGACAAGCATGAAGTCTATCGCAACAATTGGTGCCAAAACCCTGTCTCGGGTTGCTGCAGCGGGGCGGGCAGGTCTGATGCTGTTCGGCGCGCTGTTGGCCATGCCGCGGCTCAAGAACATTCCGCTCACCATAAAACAACTCTACGTAGTGGGCGTGCAATCGCTGCTCATTATTATGGTGTCCGGACTGTTTATCGGCATGGTCATGGCACTGCAGGGCTATACGATCCTGGTTGATTACGGTGCCGAGGCAAGCCTGGGGCCGATGGTGGCATTATCTTTGCTTAGGGAGCTGGGTCCGGTGGTTACCGCGCTGCTTTTTGCCGGCCGTGCAGGGTCTGCGCTGACCGCAGAAATAGGCTTGATGAAAGCCACTGAGCAACTAAGCAGCCTTGAAATGATGGCGGTTGATCCATTGCGCCGCATTGTGGCACCGCGATTCTGGGCTGGCATGATCGCCATGCCGATGCTGGCGCTGATATTCAGTGCCATTGGCATATTAGGCGGGCATCTGGTCGGTGTTGACTGGCTGGGTGTCGATGCAGGGAGTTATTGGTCGGTGATGCAGTCAACCGTTGAGTGGGACAAGGATGTGCTTAACGGCGTAATAAAAAGCATCGTTTTTGCCCTGGTTGTGACCTGGATTGCCATATTTAAAGGTTATGATTCGATTCCTACCTCGGAAGGGATCAGTAAAGCGACAACAGAAACGGTTGTCTTTTCATCATTGGCAGTGCTTGGGCTGGACTTCGTGTTGACTGCCCTGATGTTTGGTATCGAGTAGGGGGATAGGATGAGTAAATACAGAACGGAATTAATGGTAGGGATTTTTGTTGTGCTGACCGTTGGGGCTGTGCTCCTGCTTGCCCTTAAAGTGGCAAATCAAAGCATGACCAACGACGGTGATTCCTATACGCTTTATGCCAAATTTGACAACATCGGCAGCCTGAAAGCGCGCTCTGCGGTAAAGCTTGGCGGCGTCACAATCGGACGTGTGGAATCGATCAATCTGGATAAAGATGACTTCACGCCAGTGGTTGAGCTGAGCATCCTGGACAAATATACCGGCTTCCCGGAAACGAGCTCGGTGTCTATTCTGACAGCGGGCCTGTTGGGCGAGCAATACGTTGGCTTTCAGCCTGGCTTTAGCTTCGATGGGGTAGCTGAACTTAAAGACGGTGACTACTTACAGGACACCAAATCAGCGCTGGTTCTGGAAGATTTAATAGGCCAGTTCTTATTTAATCGTGGCGGTGAAGAAAACTAATGACCGTAAGTGCGGTCTTAGTCACCAGCGCGAAATGACAGATTAGAAAAGCGATTTTAGTTAGGAGATTGACGTTGAAAAAACTGATCATTGCCACAGGTTTGCTGTTTATGACACTGACCGGGATGGCGAACGCACAAGAGATTAATAATCAAAACCCGTATGAACTGGTTAAGGATG
>CAZDUT010000172.1:0-7062 GCA_964508695.1 uncultured Alteromonas sp. | reverse complement strand
TCGCTCACGAGCGCGTGAATAAAGTGACTGACTACCTGTCAGAAGGTCAGATGGTAGACGTTAAAGTGATGGAAATTGACCGTCAGAACCGTGTACGTCTGAGCATCAAGGAGCTATTGGAAAAGCCGGCACCGAAAGCGTCTGAAGAAGACTAAGCCAAATTTTCAGTAACACCTTATAAAAGGGAGCGCAGGCTCCCTTTTTTATTGCGCTGTATGAATTACTTGAGAGGTTACACATGGACAACCGAACGCAAACTGAGATAGAGGCTGCAACGTTCAGACGTTTACTTGATCATCTCGATGCCAATAAAGATGTTCAAAACATCGACCTGATGATCCTGGCTGACTTCTGCCGAAACTGTCTGGCGAAGTGGTACATGGCAGAGGCCGAGTCCCGAGGCGAAGCCATGGACTACGAACAGGCGAGGGAAGTGGTGTACAAAATGCCATATGCGCAATGGAAAGACGCGTACCAGCGTCCGGCCACCCAGGAGCAATTGGATGCAATGGCGGCCAGAAAAAAAGGTTAACCTTTTTGCAGAGACTGTTTGCTAAACGTATTAGGCAGAAGTGCGTCAATGGTTGTGCTCTGGCTTTCCCCACGCTGGGTAACCATAACAACTTCGGTGTTTTCATCTGAAAATTCAGCAATTTTCTGGCGACAGCCACCGCAGGGATAGCAAAAGTCATCATTAGGGCTGGCTATCACTATTTTGCGAATGAGGGTGTCACCGCTGACAATCATATTGCCAATGGCGGTTGCTTCTGCACATTGACCGAGTGGATAGGCGACATTCTCAACGTTGCATCCACTGAATGCATTATCGTTGTCAGTAAGGATTGCTGCGCCAACTTTAAAACCGGAGTAGGGCGTGTACGCGTGCTGTTGTGCTTGTATCGCCAGTTGGCTCAAGTGTGGTAAGGTTGAAGTCATAACTGCCTTTCTTTGTGCCAGCCGTTTGTACTTTACATTTTGCGGTAAATGCGAGAAGGTTGCCGCATCTTTTCGCCATCAAACGGTGGCTTGGTTATCGTTTTTCTTGAGAAGCCTTTTTTAACATGCAACTACGCTTAAGTCTCTATTTTTTCCTCCTTGTTACAGGGTTGCTGGGCGGTTGTGCACAAACCGCTGCGCCAGAGAAAAAGGCCCAGATGGGAAATTTGTTGCTGGCTGAACCAGCGCCGGTAAGCCCGCGATCTCAAATGGCGATTGCCCGCTACAACCAAATTCTGGCATCGTCCGGTTTGCCGGATGAAGACAAAGCAGAGCTCCACTTTCAGCGAGGCATGCTTTACGACAGTGTTGGGTTAGGTGGTCTGGCACAGTTCGACTATTCACAAGCCATCAATTTAAAGCCGGATATGGCCGAAGCGTATAACTCTATTGGCATTCATTATATTCAGCAACGCGACTTCATTCAGGCTTACGAAGCGTTCGATTCAACGCTTGAAATTGATCCCGATTATGATTTTGCTTTTTTGAATCGTGGTATCGCACTTTATTATGGCGGTCGTTCTGAGTTGGCCATCGACGATCTTGGAACCTTTGTGAACAAAGATAACAGCGATCCTTTCCGGGTGCTTTGGGCTTATTTCGCGCATTATGAAATGGATGCTGAAAAAGGCCGGGCTTACCTCGAAAGTGTGCGCGACGGCCTTGATGCGTCTCATTGGGCCACCAGCCTGGTTGACTTGTTTCGCGGAGCAGTAGACGAGAATACGGTGCTTAATTCGTTGATAAATGGTGTAGACAGTCAAAAAGCACTGACCGACAGATTGTGTGAGGCGTACTTTTACCTGGGCAAATACCACTCTCAAAAAGGTAATCGTGGTATTGCGTCTAATTACTTCAAGCTGGCACTCAGCACCAATGTGTTTGAATATGTCGAGCACCGCTATGCCCGCATGGAGCTTAACCGGTTGCGTCAAACCGGGGCTGACGAGCCTTAAGTCCGGCTATGCGAGGTTTACTGCTGGCGATTATCGCGCTAATTATCGTAAGCGCCGATACAGCCTATGATCCCCAGGTTCTGCGCCATAATGCCAGCGCCGCAAAATTTCCAGCCCCGCTGCTGTGGCGCGCTGCGCAGCAAGGGGATGGCGCAGCGCAATCCCGTCTGGTAGACGTTGCCAGTACCCAAAGAAGCCGCTACTGGCTTGAGTTACTTGTCGCACAGGACGATCCTGCCGCGGCCTGGGCACTTTATGAAATGAGTGACAGTGAGGCCGACCAGTCAGACCTCATGCGCCTTGCGGCACTCGGCAATGTACCTGAAGCACAACTTTCTTATGCGATGTCTAAAGATGATCCGGTATTTCGCGAGAAATGGCTTAAAGAAGCCGCCGGACAGGGGCTTCTCAGCGCCCAGGCGGCGCTTGCCGACTGGTATCTGCTTTACGATAAACCCAAAAAAGCCAGACCCTGGCTCAAGCTTACCGCCGATCATGACAGTCAGAGTGCTTACAAGTACGGACGCCTGTTGTGGGACGTAGGCGAACAAAAACTGGGTGTCTCTTATTTAAAGAAAGCGTCGGAAAATGGTATTGAGATTGCGACAGAACTGCTGTCGGTCATTGACAATTATTCTGTAACTGCCTCACTGGATTCGCTGCAGCCTGTCTGGCCAGCGGCATGTCGCCAGCGTATTGCGCTGTTTGCCAGCTCATTATCCACCATTCAGCGTGCCGATCGTCTATACCAGCGGTTTAACAATGACGAACGTCTTGCGGGCTTGCCGATTTGTGTGAGTAAACCGGTATGGCTGCCGATAGACAGACTCTCATGCGACAAAGACTGGCAAAACTCCGGTCGCTTAGGCTGTGATATTCGTCCTCTGGCGCCGGCGATTGATGCATTGGATGCGAGCCATGTAGTGGTTGTGTCTGAACAGGGTAAAGCCAATATTAATAATGGTGCGATGTTTCTGGACATCGGCGATACCTATTCGGTTTTTGTACATGAACTGGCGCACTTTTCAGGCTTTGCCGATGAGTATCCGTTAAGTCGAAGTGCCGCCAGACGAGTGTGTCAGGTAGCCACGCAACCGGTGAATGAAACGCCGAATCTGCTTTTTAAGGGGCGTCTCACCTATGCGCCTATTTCGTTGCTCCAGCGCTGGCAATCCAGCGCGGATAACGAGGGGGTGTGGCCGGCGAAAACCTGTTCAGCCATTGGCATTCAGGCGTTTAAACCGTCTGGCAAAATTACCTTTATGGAGCACCATGATACCGGTGTCATCCCCCCCCTTTACCTGAGCCTGTGGCGTCAGCAACTTGAGGATAATACCCGCCAACGCCCGGTAAGCATGAATCTGTTTCAGTCGTTCCATGCCCACGGTCAGACCGCACAAGCCGGCATCTGGCTTGAGCGCTACCAGAGCGCTGTCGCCAATACCGAGCCTGAAAACCGGGCGATGTCTCAGGTTAGCGCAGCGCCTCTTCTCTGAGTTCATTGACCCACATAGCAGTGGCGCCACAAATTGCTACCGGCATCACAATAAAATTAACAATCGGAATTAAGGCGAACAGATTTACCATGCTGCCAAACGCAAATGCCCGTGACTTGTGCTGGCCTAAATGCAGGCGCATGCGCTTAAACGGTACCTTGTGATTGTCATATGGGTAGTCGCAATACTGAATCGACATCATCCAGGCATTAAATAAAAACCACAGGATCTGGCCAACTACCGGGATTAGCAAAAAGAGCAGGAAAAAGCCAATTGCCCGGGGTAAGTACCACAAAAATTTTGCCATCTCCCGCGATAACGTGCGGGGAATATCCTTGATCAGGCCCATCACCCCCTCATCGCCTAACGACTGTCCGCTTAAGTGTCGCTCGACTTTTTCAGACAGGATGCCGTTGAAGGGGGCAGCGATCCAGTTCGCCAGTGTCCCGAAAATCAATGCAAAAATTAGCAGTACGCTGATAACGGCGAGCGGCCATAATAAAAATTTGATGACGGTTCCCGCCCAGCCCAGCCATTCAGGTACCAGGTCGATGAGGTAACGTATGCCGTCATCGATTTGTCCGAACAAAAAGTAAAATGCCACCAAAAAAAGCAGCAGATTGATGGTCAAAGGAACAAAAACAAAGCGTTTCAGACCCTTGGTTCTGATAAGTGAAAACCCTTCAAAGAAATAATGAAAGCCACTGCGTGATGTCATACTACCTTCCTTTTTCTGGTGTTGTGCGCAGTATAGCCAGAGCAGTCGAACGTGGGAAATGCCATTTGTTACAATGTATTTGTTTTGGTAAAGTCAGTGAAATAATAATAATGCTATTAGCGCGCTATATGCTCCAATCCGGTGCCTTTATCTTATCGTATCCAGGCCAGTCAGTTTTCCGGACACCTTCATGTAAGAGGGTGATAGTCGCGTGCGTCTGAAGAAGATCAAACTGGCTGGTTTTAAGTCATTTGTTGACCCCACCTCCATTCCTTTTCCCGGCGACATGACGGCCATTGTAGGTCCAAACGGTTGCGGCAAATCCAATGTCATTGACGCGGTGCGCTGGGTACTGGGTGAAAGCTCTGCGAAAAACCTGCGTGGCGATGCGATGACCGACGTTATTTTCAACGGCTCCTCTGCGCGTAAACCGGTTGGCCAGTGTAGTGTGGAACTGGTGTTTGATAACAGTGCCGGTCGGCTGGGTGGTGAGTACGCGGGTTTTGCAGAGTTATCGGTGAAACGCCTGGTGACCCGCGACGCCCAGTCAACCTATTTTCTTAATGGCACCAAGTGCCGCCGCCGTGATGTAACTGATCTGTTTCTGGGGACGGGCCTTGGCCCACGCAGTTACGCGATTATCGAACAGGGAATGATTTCCCGGCTGATAGAATCAAAGCCGCAGGAGTTACGGGTGTTCATTGAGGAAGCGGCCGGTATTTCTAAGTACAAAGAGCGCAGGCGGGAAACGGAAAACCGCATTCGTCACACTCAGGATAACCTGGAACGGTTGGAGGATGTGCGCGCAGAGTTGGGTCAGCAACTGGAGAAACTTCAGCGTCAGGCAGCCGCCGCAAATCGTTATAAAACGCTGCGCGCGCGTATTCGCGAGCTGAAAGGGGAGTTATCTGGTATACGCTGGCTGGCTAACAGCGAGCACACAGCATCGCTGGAACAGCAACTTAGCCTCGAACAAACCGAACTTGACGCACTGATGGCGGAGCAGCGTGGGGATGAAGCCGGCATTGCCCGTTTTCGTGAACAGCAGCAGACCGCCAAATCCGAATTGGATATATTGCAACAGGCGCTCTTCTCAACTGCCACAGCCATTACCCGGCTGGAGCAAAACACCTTGCACGGGAAGCAACGCTATCAGCAGATAGAGGATGAGCGTCGACAACTGACTGAGCAGCGTCGGTTACTGGAAAGCTCACTGACTGAAGCCCGGGAGGCGTACTCACAAGCATGTGCTTTATGTGATGCGATTGAGCCTGAACGTGAAATGCTCGATGCACAGCTTGAGCAGGCGATGGATAAACGTACCGACGATGAACAGGCTTTACGGGACTACAGTGGTCAGACCCGGGAGCAGGAACAGCAGTACATGCAGCGCAAACAACAAGCGCAGAGCTACCACAGTCAAATTCAGTCAACCATGAGTATGCAACTGCGGACAACACAACGGATCAGTGAGCTTAAAGAAGAGCAGGAGACACTGGACAGTGACAGCCTCAGGCAGCAAAAAGTGGTACTCGATGCATCTCTTGATGAAGCGCAGGATGCGCTGGAGCAGGCAGAAGCACAATGGCGCAATGTACAGCAACAGCTTGCCGGGGCTCGGGAAGAGCACCAGCAAGCCCGCTCACAGATCGATACAGTGCGAGGGGAGTATCAGCGACTGACGTCTACACGCTCAGCACTGGAAGCCTTACAGGAAGATGCTCAAGCGGATACCGAAAATGCCAGTTTACTACCACCGCTGTGGCAGCAATTGACGGTAAAGCAAGGCTGTGAGGCGTTATTGGAATTCGTGCTGGATGTACTTGGTGATCCCGTACTGGCCGATGACACGGTGATCGGTCGCCTGCACGAACAATCCACACTGCCGCAGGGACAACGGGTATGGCTTGGCACCAATGATCGCGCCCCTGTCCCGGGAACATTGTCGGCGTGTCTGGAAGGGGGAGAATATCCAGTAGGGTTTGAGCACATTTGGGTGTGCAACAACCTCAGTGAAGGCATGTCACGAATGGCCTCGCTTGCCTCCCATGAAAGTATTGTGACCTACGACGGGCACTGGATAAGCCCGCACTGGGTGTTAAGTGGTAAGGCCGATAAGGGTGAGGGCGTATTGCAACGGGCGACCCGGATTAGCCAGTTGGCGGACCAGTGCGAGCGTGTCCGTCATCAACTGGAAGACGCTGAGGCGCTTGCTCAGATGAAAGCCGCGGTAGTCAGTGACACCGAGGGGGCCGAGGAAGACAAGCGTCAGCAACGCCAGCATGCAATAAGTCAGCTACAGCAGCTACAAAACCAGCAGGGCCTGCTGGACATGCAATTAAATCAGTCGCTGGCGCGCGCGGGCAAAATCACTGATGAGCTTGACCGTCAGCAAGCGCTGTTGGCCGAAGAGAATACCCAGCTGGAATCGTTGTCAGAGAAACTCGAAGCGCTGGAGGAGGAAATCCTGCATTTCGAATCGCACATGCAGCAGGCACAGCAGCAACGGGACAAACTGGAAAGTGCGGTGGCAGAGGGCCGGGCGAAAGTTGATCAACTAACCCAGGAAAAGCACGCACTCGATTTAAAATTTAACCAGCAACAAAGCCAGAAAACACTCTATGGCCAGCAGGTTGAACGCAACGAGCAACAGCGTCGGGATTATGCCGCGCGGGATGAAGTGCTCAGCGAGGAGCAGGGTAGCCTGTTACAGCCATTGGAAAGCCAGCAGGAAGAGCTCCAGGCACTATTGGAGAGCAAAGCTGACACGGAACAAAAACGTACCCAGGCACAGGCAGATTTGGATAATGTTGAAGTTCTGCTCAAAGAGGCTGAGCAGGGACAGCAAGGCCTGACACAGAAAATTAATCAGCGTCAGGCTAAAATTGACAGTTTG
>CAZDUT010000171.1:0-7156 GCA_964508695.1 uncultured Alteromonas sp. | reverse complement strand
GGCTCACGAGTCAGGTCTGCTGGCAGTCACCATTTTAGGGATTCTGCTGGCCAACATGAAAAATGTTGATGTCGAGGACATACTCGAATTTAAGGAAACACTCAGTGTGTTGCTTATTTCCGGCCTGTTTATTTTGCTGGCTACACGGCTGAATCTGGATGAAATTGCCAGTCTCGGCTGGGGCGTGGTCATCGTACTGGCGGCCATTATGTTCATCGCCCGTCCCCTGTCCGTGGCCATTTCAGCCATCGGGACCGGGTTAAAGCCAAGAGAGATAGCCTTGTTATCGTGGGTTGCGCCACGCGGTATCGTGGCTGCCGCGGTGTCGGCGCTGTTTTCCCTTAAGCTGGTAGAAATGGGTTATGAGGGTGCCAATATTATTGTGCCCATTGTCTTTCTGGTGATCATCGCTACGGTGGTTGTGCAAAGCCTGACGGCGCAACCTGTGGCCAAACTATTAAAAGTCCGTGCACCACCACCTACCGGCTTTTTGATTTTTGGCGGTGCCAAGTTCAACCGGCTGATGGCCAAAGAAATGCAAAATCAGGGAATCAATGTGTGTATTGCAGACACCAACTGGGATGCGATCCGCGAAGCCAGAATGATGGATATCCCGGTGTATTTCGGTAATCCCATGTCAGACCACGCCGCCCGACACCTCGAGATGAGCACCTTTGGTACGGTGCTCATCATGTCTCCCTACAAGCAGCTCAACCCGATGGTTGCCTATCATTTCGAATACACCATGGGCAAAGACAAAGTATGGGCGCTAACCAATAATGAACAGGCTACCCGTCCCAGCCATCAGGTGAGCGACCATTATGCCAAAAAGCTCACGTTGTTTGATGAGGGAGTCACTTATGGGGTGCTGGCTTCATCCGCTGCACGCGGGGGAACAGTGAAAACCACGCGTCTGAGTGAAGAGTTTGATTTTGGTGACTACCTGGAAAAATATGGCGTCCGTGTCACCCCGTTGATTGCCCTGGACGAAGAGGATCATATTCACACTTTTATCAGCGGAAGAGAGGTACTCCCTGAGCCTGGGTGGCGGGTTATCAGCCTGATTGATCCCGATAAGGAGCAGTCATCCGGCAGAGAACCATTGTCGAAGAAGGACGAATTACCGGGCAAGGAAAACACCGCGGACAAATCAAAGTCTTCAGGTTAAATTGCACCCTGCCATCACTGGCAGGGTGCCTCTCCCTGGAAACGTGTAAGCAAGTGCAGCATGGCGCTGCTTTATTGATTCGTGTTTTGCCTGTCTTACAGCGTCACTGCTTCTTTGCAAACCACTTGCCACTTTGCCATTTCCTTTTAATTCAAATAGATAGATTTTTTTGGAGCGACGGTTCAACGACTGGACGAACCAGTTGCGTGCAACGGAAGCAGACGCTGCACCAATCAAGGGTTCAATGTTTAATCAGTGCAGGCGCCATCCACCACGCGATTGATGAGTGTCATTGTTTTCTCAAGCGCACCACGGTTGCTGTCGAGCACCCTGCGGCCCGCCTCACCCGCTCGCTGAGCGTCCTCAGGATGCGTCAGCCAGTACGCGCATTGCGCCGTCAGTGCCGCAGCATCGGTGACGACCTGTAACGCCCCTTGCTCCTTCAGGTAATTGCAGATAACCGGATTATTATAGGTATGCGGCCCCATAATGACAGGCACTGATTTCGCGGCCGGCTCCAGCGCATTGTGGCCTCCCTTATCGGCCAGCGATCCGCCGACGAAGGCAATGTTCGCTACCCGATACGCGTCGTTTAGCATGCCCATTTGATCGACCAGCACCACCTGGCAGTCTTTGGGTACGCTATCGTGCTCAGAAAGCTTAACGTAAGGTATGCTGCGCTGTGCAATCAGCCTTTCAACGGCGTCAAACCGCTCTGGGTGGCGCGGCACCAGAATCAGCAGCACGTCGGGTGAGTCAGACTGACACTGAATGAGTGCATCAAGCAGTGCGGTTTCTTCCGGCTCATGGGTGCTGCCGCCCACAATGACCCTGCGTTCTCCCGCATTCAGACCGGCGAACGACGCAGACGCTGTTTGCATCAGGCTGGCGACCTGATCGAACTTTACGTTATGGGTGAGCGTGAGGCGCTGTTCGTCCATACCCAGACTGAGGTAATTCTGGTAGTCACGTTCGCCCTGCGCACACACATGGGTAAGTTTCGCCAGCATAGGCGCAAACAGCGCAGACAATTTTTGGTAGCGGTGGGCGGAGCGATCGGTCATCCGCGCATTGATTACCGCGACCGGGATATCCCTTTTCCAGCAGCAGTCAATGAGATGTGGCCAGAGCTCCACCTCGGTAATGACCACGGCCCGCGGGTTAAGTCTGGCAAGCCAGCGACGCATGCGATACGGCGTGTCATAGGGCAAGTACACATGGGTGATGTCATCCCCCAGCATGGTATTGACCCGCTCTTTGCCGGTCGCGGTGGTGGTACTGATAACAATATCAATATCCGGCCTGCTGTTTCGTAAGGCGTTAATGACGCAGGACGCTGCCACGACTTCACCGACCGAGACACAGTGAAATAACACCGCGTTATTTTTAAGCCCCTTGGGCAGGTAACCCAGTCGCTGGCGCAGACGCAGGCGCACCGGCGAGCGTGTTGCCACACTCAGCCAGTATCGTACTGTCTGGATCGGGATCACAAGCAGCCACACCGCGCTACTGTAAGCAAGTAACGCCAGTCTCTGAGTCAGTGTGGCAGTGTAAGCAGTCATCCTTTTTCCCAAAACAGCGCGCAGAATACATCGCGCATACCCGACGCTCCTTTAATCGTAAAAGGGCGATCGTGGCTCAGTAATATCAATCAGCTTAACGGGTCGCTGCAACTGTTGCCCACCATCTCTGCCAATAGGCACCCAGGGTAAGTTTCCTCTGCCTTTGGTTGGCCAGGGGAACAGCAAGTCCGAGGGAATAGAGATGTAGAAGCCTTTTGTGAAGCTGCCTTCGCCATACTCTTCAGACGAAATTTCTGTAAACGCGGCAAAGGCGCCGACGATGATCCCGTTATCAAAGCGCTTGGCAACATCGATGTTTACCCCTTTGTCTTTGGCCAGGAATTGCCCGGCACTGACGCTGATGCGGGCATCCGGCAGCGCTTCCGGTGTCCAGTAGACGGTGGCAAAGCCTGTCAGGGCCTCATAATCAATCAGGCCGGTCTTCGATGCCGGGTCGCGCTGTTTGACATAATTGACGTCTACCCCGAACGCGAAGTTACTGTCGACAGGGCGATAGAGTGCTTCAGCCCCAATCCCCGCAAACATGGTTTCAAGGTAGCCGCCATAGCCCTGCACAAACCAGTTTTTGCTCGCCTGATCTTTCCAGTTCACAAAGGCGGTATCCAGTGCAACGCGGTTTTGATCAACATATTCGCGAACACGGGTGCGCACCCGTGGCACTGACGTTTCTTCGTTATCGGTCAGGAAGTTAAAGTCGAAGTTATCCAGTAACGTCACCCGCGCACTGGAAGACAGGGTCCAGTTAGGGTTAAAGCTATAGCCACCGGTAAGTACCAATCCCAGTTGATACATATAGAATTCTTCCGGGCTGCCAAACGTCTGGATCCAGAAGGTGTCCACCGCAGTGTAAAAACCCTGGGTGCCCTGCGGCGTATAACTTGCCAGCTCGTCCTCGCTTGGCGCACGACGAGTAATGCTGTCGCCGATATCTTTATCCAGAAATTCATTGCGGGCAGCACCGATAAACGTTTCTGCATCAATGACGTTGGTCACCATCGGTAAGCCAGCGTTGGTTTCTATAAAATTATACTGCTCAATATCATCAGGCAGGTGGGAGGCAGCAACGCGACCCGCGCGCTCCAACCCTTCTTCGGTGTCGCGGTATGCCAGCTGGGTGCCGTAAAAGGTGGCCGAGGCCTCGTCAATTTTTGCATCCGTGAGCGCCACACGGGACTCATTATAGAGTTCGCGATAAAGCGTGCCCTTTTTAACTTTGGCGACCGACTCCGGCGGCTCTCTGTTTTCCAGCGAACGCTTGGGCCGCTCCATGATATGAGGCTGACTCTGGTTCATGTCGAAGTTGTAGGTGACCCCGAACCCGACAGTATTGCCACGCTGATAATTCAGACTAAAATCGAAATCGTTCCAGCGATAAACCAGGCCGGCATTCCACCGCGAGCGCTGCGCTAACGCGCCAGCACGATCATTTTCATAATTATTACCCTCGTATTCCACTTTGATGCTCAGCGGCGCCCAGGGTGTCTGGTATTCAATCCCCCCAAACACGGCCACCGGTCCTTTAAAATACTCCTGGTAATCGATCTTACCGCCGCGCCCGGAAAAGCCGCCGGGCCGTTCACAAAAGCTGTCCTTCAGTTTGCAGAACGGGTTGGTAAAATCATCATGGCTGCCCAGATAGCCCCAGCCTATCCCCAGATGCACATCAAAGGGCCCAAACGCTTTACTGGCATTAATGAACTCACTGCTGAAAAAGCCTGTTCCGCCAATGTCACGGAAGCCCAGCGACACGTCAGGCAGATAGTAACTCTCTTCAAGCAGTCTGAATTTCACATCCAGCCCCTTGTCCTTCAGCGTCTGATCACCACTAAACTCTTCACTTTGACTGTAAAAGCGGGTGCGCACATCGGTATAACGCGCGGTCGCTTCCATCCACGAAAACAGCTGCAGATTGACCGTCCAGAAACGGTATTCGTCGTTATCGGTATAACTTGCCGATAAGGTGCCTTCATCCTGCATTCTGGCAGTGGGTGTTTGTATCAGCCCTACCCCGCCACGCACCATCTGGGTCGGACGCACATTGATGGTGTCCTGTGCGACAACGCTCGCCGGAAGTACTGCTACAGCACCTATTGCAAATCGCCTGGCGCGTTTTGTAATAAGCTTAATCATCCTGGTCTCCCCGACTTATTGCGAGCGTGGCGATGTTCTCATTAAGTGTTTGCAAATCCTCAGAGCTTAGTAGCGGGACCTTAATCGCTGGTTCGGCGACGGGAACATACACCGTTGAACCTGGCATCAGCGGCGCATGGCTTTCGTTCCAGTACGCGCTGCCACGTTTGAAGATACGCCCATCCGGATATATCACATACACATAACTGTTATCGGCGCCTGCCAATCGACGGATATGCGTGTTGAGCTTATTCAGTGTCTCGTTACCGGCATGCGGCAGACGCAACGGCTCGGATACTGCACCCATCACCGTTACATGGCGCGGACGTTCAGTCAGGCGGATCAGGTAACGGCCCTCGGAAAGAAGCGGATTCTTTTCAATGCTAAGTCGCGACGGATAAAAACTAATGGGTTGCACGATACGGGTTTGTACGTTCCAGTCTCTGAGTTGCTGCCGTACTGCCTGCAGTGACTGAAAGGTGCTATCACTGCGATCCATCGCGCGGGCGAGTTTGTCTATGTCATAAATAAGTTGCTGCTTCTGCCGTAAGGCCGACGCGTCATTGAGGTCAACAAGTCGGCTGGCCGGCCAATACCAGGGGGCCTGGTTACCAACCGGCAGCAGTACGCGGCTGAGCCGCACAGGATTATCGTAAACAAAGACATTGTCGTTAACCTGCACGGTAACCGTTGCAGCTGTAGCTGCAGCGTTTGCTGCTAACAGCAAGGCCGGGAGCAATAAATGTAATTTCATTTTTTAGGAGCTTTCTGAATTGTCTAGCGCGGCTAAGGCACGGTTTAGAAAAACCATGTCGTAGGTATCGCCGTCAGGCGTCAGTTTTTGCGTGGTGCCAACCAGTTCATCACCGGCATAGTAATAATAATTGTGCCATGAGCGGTTAAACGTCACAAACGGCGATGTACTGGGAAAATGTACCGTCTCTGCGACCACCTTAACCGGCAAATAGTCACCAAATACCGGCAGTTGCTTTTCGCCCTGCATTTCAAATACCGAACGCACGTTAAGGCCATAACCTACATTATTGACGTCCAGTATGCGTTGCCATGACGTCGATAACGCGGCCATGGTAAGCGCAGTGTCAGGTAATGGCTGGCTGGTGTAATATAAATCTGAATCGAGGCCGTTAGTCTGGGTGATGACACCACGGTTTAAGCGAAGTAGCACACCATCACCGGATCGCCAGTAATGGTCATCGCCGTCTTCGAAGGTCAGCTGCAGTAACACGCTGGAACGATCATTAACGCTGATTTGGATGTAGTTTTTGTTTTCGCGTTCTTTGAGCTGCGCTTTAGTGAGGGTAATGGACTGATCTTCCATTACCAGCTTCGCCAACGTGTAGTAGTCGTTAAGCTTTGAATTGCACCCTGATAATAGCGCAGCGAAGAAAGTTATCCCTAACAGTTGGGCAGATCGGATAAGTAGTGAGCGCATTTTCCGTCTCTTATAAACAAGTAAAGCCGCCCGGAGGCGGCTTTAGCTTAATATAAATCTTATGCTTACTGAACGGCAGCGTAAGTAAATGTTACCGGAACAGTAGTGGTGTAGGTGTTTGTACCTGTACCAGTGACAGTAACGGTAGTGGTAGTACCCACACATGCACCCAGGTCGGCGTTGTACTCGTCATCGCCTTCACACTGTGGATCAGTTGGTTCAACCACTTCTGGAAGACCACCGTCGCTACGGTTTGCATTGATAACCGCGGCTAAAGTAGCTGCACCTACAACACCCAGTGCTGTCATTTCACCCGCAGTCATATCACCCAGGTCATCCTGAGCAGACGCAGTGCCTGCCAAGCCAACCAGTAGCATGCTTGCAATAATTTTTTTCATAACTAACTCCTACACGATTTTCCATCATCTTAAACGATATATTGGCGGGTTTCCAGCCATTATCCCTTTTTCAATCGTACTTTTTTTATACGCAGTTCACAAGCGAAAAACGCATATTATCTTCGGTACGACAGCGGACAAAAAAAGATTTTATCCGATAAAAAAGCCACCCCGGAGAGTGGCTTTTTTCAGGAGATAGCAACAGCGCTTAAACGCCTGCTTTCTCTACAACGTCAACCAGCATCCAAGATTTGTTCTTAGACAGAGGACGACACTCACGCAGAGTGACAGTATCGCCCTTGTTGGCTACGTTTTCTTCATCGTGGGCGTGCAGTTTTGTTGAACGCTTCATGAACTTCCCGTAGATAGGGTGTTTAACGAATCGTTCAACCACAACAGTAATGGTTTTATCCATTTTGTTGCT
>CAZDUT010000170.1:0-7183 GCA_964508695.1 uncultured Alteromonas sp. | reverse complement strand
TAACCACTACGAATACCAAATCCAACTGGAAGATTCGCGACGCGTTGCGAAGATTCGTCAGGGGCTGGATACCGAAATGGGGTTTAACGCTGACGGCGAGCCGGCTTATGTTGTGTCGGCCCAGTTCGATGTTGCCTGGCCGCGGCTGTTGCTGGTGATGAAAAAGCTGGGTTTTGATGTAAAAGATTTAGATAACTCAACCGGGTTGCTTTTCGTGACTTACAGTGGTGACGACGACAGCTGGTGGAGTGGAGTATTCGGTAGTGATGAAGAACTTCTGGAAGAAGGTGATTACCGATTGAAGGTTTCAGAAGCGGGACCTGAAAAAACGGTCATTACGTTTATGAATGATGAAAGCGTACCTTTCGAAGCCAATCAGGTTGCCGATCTGTATGAAGCTTTCTCTCAGGTCATGGGCGAAGATAACCTGGATATTTAACTGGAATGAACATGCAAAAACGAGATGAGCTTTACCGTGGTAAAGCGAAAACCGTCTATACAACGGATGATGCGGATAAGTTGATCCTTCACTTCCGTAATGATACCTCGGCATTCGATGGCGAGAAAATTGAACAGCTCGAACGCAAGGGCGAGGTTAATAATAAGTTTAATCACTTCATTATGACCAAACTTGAAGAAGCCGGGATTGCTACTCAGGTAGAGTCGCTGGTATCTGACACCGAGTCACTGGTGAAAAAGCTCGCTATGATCCCGGTTGAGTGTGTTGTCAGAAACGTTGCAGCAGGCTCGCTGGTGCGCCGCCTTGGTGTGGAAGAAGGGAAAACTCTGAACCCACCGGTATTTGAGTTCTTTCTGAAAAATGATGCGCTGCACGATCCAATGATTAACGATTATCATATCGCCTCGTTTGGCTGGGCAACGCCAGATCAGATAGCGACGATGAAAGCGCTGACGTTTGATGTGAACAAGGTGCTTAAAGCACTGTTTGATGATGCCGGAATGATCCTGGTTGATTACAAACTGGAATTTGGCGTGGACGGGCAGGGCAATATTGTTCTTGGCGACGAGTTTACTCCTGATGGCTGCCGCCTGTGGGACAAAGAAACGCGTAAGAAAATGGACAAAGATCGTTTCCGCCAGGGGCTTGGTTCAGTGGTTGAGACCTATATTGAAGTTGCCGAGCGACTGGGCCTGAAGCTATAAGTTAAGGTTGATTTCGGCCTGAGATCATTCGTAAAAACAAAAAGCACAGCAAACGCTGTGTTTTTTTGTTTGTACTGATCGGGATGACGTAAACCTTTTCTGGCGAAGACTGGCGACAACTTAGCACTCATTGTTAGTGCGGTGTTTAAGCTAGTTGCCGCCATGGAATTGGATTACGGGAATGAATATCGCACAATCCGTTTAAGCACCGAGCCATACTGGCGGAAGAAGCCGCCAGTATTGTAATGGATCCCATGTTCGTCAAATATTGATTTTATCTTTGGGGCTATTTCTCGATAGCGCTTCGCGGGTAGGTCGGGGAAAAGGTGATGCTCGATTTGGAAGCTTAAGTGGCCAGTGAGTATATGGAAGAGCTTGCCGCCCTTAATGTTCGAAGAGCCCAGTGCCTGACGGTAATACCATTGCCCCTGCGATTCGCTTTCACATGCGTCTGCCTGGAACGTTTCAACGTTGCCCGTAAAATGCCCGCAGAAAATGATCGTTGATGTCCACAGGTTTCGCAACAGGTTAGCGGCCAGGTTGCCTGCCAATACCCACAAAAACAGAGGGCCTGCAAGCAGAGGGAATAACACATAGTCCTTAACCAGCTGGCGGGCGCCTTTACTGAAAAAGCGCTTTTTTAGCTCGCGATGGGTGACTTTGTTTTCACGGTTAGCTTTCTTTTTACCAAAAAAGACACGCTCGGCAGCCATCTCGTGGTATGACACTCCCCACTGGAATAACAGGCTTAACACCAGGTAAGTGGCAAATTGCCAGAGATTTTTTACCTTCCAGCGGAAGTCATTGGATAAGCGCAGCAGACCGTAACCAAAGTCACGATCTTTACCAATAATATTGGTAAAGGTGTGATGCTCATAGTTATGTACCCGGTTCCAGCTTGCGCCATCACAGGCAATATCCCATTCATACGACCTGGAATTGATATGTTTATCATTCATCCAGTCGTACTGCCCGTGCATAACATTATGGCCAATTTCCATATTATCCAGAATTTTTCCAAGGCTGAGGCTGATAACCCCTATCACCCAAAGTAAGGGCTGAATAAACCCCAGCATTAAGAGTAGTCTCCCGCTCCACTCGCAAATGCGTTGGGCACATATCACGCGGCGGATATAACGGGCATCTTCATGGCCTAGTTTGGCTTTGACTTCAGCCTTAACGCTATTTAACTGGCACGCCAGCTTGTCGAAATTTGTTGTCTGAGCGGAACTCATGCACTTAACTCCACGTCACTTACTGCTTGCGAAACACATAACTGAACTAACTGTTCGCCGCTGTCGGATAGTTCACCGGTACGCACATCCCGGACTACTCCGCGTTTCTTTACACATTGGCACTGGTGACATATCCCCATGCCACACCCCACCGTCACCGGCTGCTGATAAGCCTGTAAATGAGCCAGTAATGTGCTCTGGTTATCAACAACAAACCGCTTACCATCACGGTGTAGGCTAAATTCAGCCTTTGTGGCTTCAACGTTTACCGCCGGCATGGCAGAGAAGTGTTCGCTGGTGATCGGCGTGTTGGTTTGGTCAGCCAGTTGTACAGCCTGGGTATAGAGTGAATGAGGCCCACATACCAGCCATTGCTTGCCCTGATGCGGGGGAAGCAAAGCGTTGACGTCGCCGTGACGCTGGCGATCGAGTAGCTGATATTCAAACCCTGGTAAGTCTGACTGTAACTGCGCAAGCTCACTTACCAGCCAGTGACTGTTGGGCTTTGCGTAGTAAAGTAAAGTAATTGGGCGGGGATCGCCCTTAGGAATATCTTGCAACATCGCGATGAAAGGCGTTATGCCAGAGCCGCCTGCCAGCATCAGCAGAGGTTGGCGTGAGTGAGGTAACGTAAACGTGCCGTAAGGTTGTGAAATATTAACCCGCTCACCTTGCTTTAGCGCCGCTAAGTGTGCCGTTAACGCCCCGGTAACCTTTGTCCGTATTAGCAGCCGTAGTGTATTGTCTTCGTTTACCTGCTTTGCACTTGAAGCGATAGTAAACACCCGTGTAATCAGACGACCATTTATTTCCAACGTTAACGACAGATGCTGACCGCTCTGATGAGTCGGCCAGTTAGCACGGGGACGCAGTATTAGCTCCACAGCGTCGTCGGAAAACACATGGATGCGTTTAATCTCCGCCTGATAGTATCCATCGCGCCATGTTGGGTTTATAGCCTGTATCAGCGGCTCCCAATAGCCTGCCCACGTGCGATGATGGAAAAACGTTTTTGATAGTGTGTTTAAGATTGTCTTCAATTCAAAACCCAGAGCTTACACTTGTACGCCGAATTAGCGCACAAGTGTAAGCTGAAATGAAATTAATGCAAGAGGGCATCTGGCGATTTGCGGTTTTAATCACGCTTTTTGTACGGTATGCGAACCTGACACCGTTATTGTTTACCGGCTGGTCGTCAGGCAGCTAGCTGCTCCCGCATGAGCAGCCTGCATCTTTCTTCGACTTGGCGAGGAGGCCTTTTACGCAAGGCAAAGCGTCAATCGAGCGTAAAAGCAGAATCCATCGGGCGCCAACTATTCCCCTTTACCCCCAAAACCCTATTGTTCGCTCTATAACCCAGAATGAAGCCAGTGAGCCGATAAGGTAAGGAGGCACCCTCTGCCACGTATTAGAAGGCTTTATTCGCAATTTTGATGCGAGCCATATCACGCAGAGATAAAGAAAGACAAAAATGAGTTGTCCGATCTCCACACCGACATTGAAAAACACTAATGCTGATGCAACGGCGTTTTGCGGTAAACCAATTTCGCCTAAGGCGGCTGCGAACCCGAGACCATGCAATAAGCCGAAACTAAAGGCAACGATCCATGGCTTTTTACATGTCAGGCTCTCATACCCTTGTTTTACTCTGATAATTTCGGAAGCGACAAAAACGATACTCAACGCGATGATGGCTTCAACCGGAGGCACCGGTATGGAAACAATTCCAAGCGACGCTAATGAAAGGGTTATGCTGTGAGCGACGGTAAAAAACGTAATCGTGATAACAAGTTTACGGGCACTATCAATCAGCAGTAATAAGGCCAGCACAAACAACAAGTGATCAATACCCAAAAGAATGTGTTCAACGCCAAGAACAAAATAGGTAACGACAACATCCATCCAACTATCCTTCTGGGCGACCACATAACGAGGGCTGTCGGGGGTTAATCGGTGCAATGTTTCTGCACCGTCATGATACACAATGCGTAGCAAGACTTCGGTGCTGGTGCGATCCAGGTTAGCGATAGAGAGGGTGGCTCCACTCAGGCCGCCAGGCCGGGAGACGGTGAAAAATTGATTATGGGCATTGCCATCAAAACCACCTAAAGGCTCTGTCAGGCGTTGGGTCTCTGCATCAAATTCCACATCCAGTGCTAAGCGCCGATCATTGCCCCTGGCGGGAACCCGAAACAATACGTCGAACGTCTCCGCCTGCGTTTCAGTAAACTGCAGGTAGGCTGGGCGTAACTCATCGGCGTGAGAAAAACTCGGAAATAACAGGAAGCCAAACAGAACCAGCGAAATCAATGTAATTTGAGGCTGCATGTTTACCGAATCTCTGTCAGGTTGCTTTCAATAGCAGGCGTCCAGTTAACGATCACTTCATATTCATTCAGGAGCTTATTCTCGATTTCAGACCGAAGCTTTTGCGTTCGTTGATGCATCCAGTCGCGAACTACCTGTTTTCGCACCGCCTGTAACGGTGGTAACGTTCCCACCTGACGATCGGTCAGCTTAACAAAGTGGATACCTAAACCAGAGTCAAGCGGCGTGCTCCAGTTATTAAGCGTTAATGTGTCAAGCTTCTGCGAAAAGCCTTTACCAAAACTGCGTTCAACATTGAAAGCTGATGCGTTATCGAAGGTTGCAGGCAGCAGTGAAGCGTCACCAACGGGTGATTGGTCTTGCTGTAGAGCGTGTTGTACTTGTTTGATCCTGGCCGCAAGTTCAGACTGCGGGCGGTCAGTGGTGAGATAGATATGCTCAAAACTATACCGGTTGCCGGCTTTATATTTATCGGCGTGGCTCAGTAAATACTGCTCTAATTCAGCATTGTCGGGCTCGACCATGGAGGCTGCAGCGGACGTAAAAAACTCCATCTTTTGACGCAGTCGACGACGGATCATGGCATCATTTTTATCTATCCCCATCTCCAGCGCCTGACGATAATAAATTTCTTCCAGAACGTAATCGTCAATAATCGTCTTTAGTTCCTGCTCAGACGGAGGCCGATTCCAGGTTTTTTCAAATACGGCACTGAGGTGATTAATACGGCCATCGTCAACCACGATGACATTGTGACTTGCTGTTTCAGGATTTACCGACGAATATAAAACAAAAAGTGCGGCACCGGCCAATAAGAAGTGCCCCAAAGGTTCTTTAATTACTTTCTTAAACATCATCCAGACACCAGGGTTGTTTAGATTAAATACAGGAGATTGAAGGGATGCAGGCCTAACTCATAATGCATTTCTGTCCTACCCCTCACGGCGTATACCAAATCGGTGAGGTGTAAGCCCGCTCCTGGGAATAAGTTGCGACACCCTCAGGGATCTCCACACCGAATATTTTTGCATCGAAGGCTATCCAGGTTGGTGTCGGGATCTCGAGAACGCGAACATAATAAAAAGCCCGTAGCGTCGGATCGAATTCAGGATCTTGCCAATAAGCACTTAGCACCGGATCACCAATAGAGTTGGTATAAGAGGCCTGCTTCACATTCACAGTATTGCCTACCGACTCCCGCGAGCGTCCATCAGCTCCAATTTTGCGTTGGTCTGAGACGGCCACATCCCATATCCGTTCTTGTGGGTTACCCCCGGCATCCAGCCAGCCTTTAATAATTTGTACTCGGTCCAGGTTAGCGCCATCGGGATCACGAACTGCCCGAATAAGAAAAGACGGCGATTGTTTTTCCGGTGCTGACGTGAGATCGCCGCCCATGGGTACACCGGCATCGTATCCATGCCTGACAAAATCGGAACGATGCAGATCATTTTCAGTAAATGAAAAGCCACTGAATACCCGTACTCGAATGCGTGTACCGGTTGTGGCAAACACCTCTTTACGCTTCAACGCGTCCCATATGGCTTCACGGGTATTTTCTCTTGCCCACACTGCGGCCAATCCGGAGGCCAGGGCGTCCATATGTTTTAAGTCATCTGACGGGTCGTCTTCGGTAAAACGGCCGGTAATCGCTTCCTCAAAACGAACGGGATCGGCGGTCGGCTCTACCATCGCGACCTTGCCAAAAAAGTTATCTTCCTGTGCAGTGGACAGGGCGGTGTGTGAATCCGTTGATCCTACTACCCCGAATTTAAAAGGGTTAACACCTAATTGCTTGTCATAAACGAGGCCCCGTTTCCACGCCGAGCGCGCATATTCGCGGGGTAACATATCATCGGTTTTCGCTTGCTCACCAAAGCTGCCTTTGTCCCAGGTATAGTAATCAGCGAATTCATCGTTAGGAGACAACATGGGGTGAGCTTCGCCGTCACCTTTGATTTGGGTTATTTCGTAAACGGGCTCCCATTTTTGTCTGCGCTCGGCATAATCAGCGTCCAGCGGCTTGCCGGAAAGGGTGACATCATCAAACATCAGGCCATTGGATAGGTTGCCGTTATGGGGAATGGCTAACAATTTACCGCCAGTCTTTGATTCATAGTCATTCATCCATTGCCACAGTACTTCCGGGTCGTCTGAATCATACGCGCTGATAGGAACAATCTTGTCAGCTAAGTCTTTGCCATCGCGAAACAGGACGTTACGGTGCAAATTGTTGCCATTTGGCCCTGAGGTCCACTCAAACCCAATCATCGCGGTAAAGCTACCCGGATCGTTATGCTCTTCTGCCGCTGTAGTGATGCGCTTCCACATGGTCTCACCGAAACCGGTTCCTGCAAGAGGATCATCACTCTCGGGGTCGTTCACCGCCCCAAACCACTGAATATACGCTTCAAGGCGGGCATCCTCGGTGCGGGGCTTGAATGTTTCTGAAATCG
>CAZDUT010000169.1:4604-7200 GCA_964508695.1 uncultured Alteromonas sp. | reverse complement strand
GGAATGCCAGAACGTACTGTCTGGTGCCATAAAATTCAATATTCAGCACGGTCTGAAACGCTCAGCCTATGTGCTTGACTCAGGTATGATAAAACGTGCCCAGTTACAACGCACGCACCCGCAGACAGACACCGGCTTTGACGCCAGTGACTATCAGCGCAAATATTTCACGACCTATTTTGCCGCCCTGAACTGGCTGGCCAGCGAAGGCTTTGCTCCGTGACCGGTCAGAGATGTTAATACAGCAGTCCGTACACCTTGCGGCGATAGGTGGATTTTAGCGGCTCGCCGTCAGGCAACGCATTAATCATATCCAGCATGGTCTTGCGTGCATCGCCAAAGCTGAGATCGTTAACCAGCACCGCAAAAAGCAGCGACAATGCTTCATCCACTCGATGAGCCTGTTGGAGTTGCACCGCCAGATCCACTTTTGCCTGTAAATCATCCGGGTTGGCTTCAACTTTTTCCTGCAGTTGACGAATTTCAGGTGAGTCCGCTGCCTGCTCAGCCAACTCAACCTTACCGGTGAGCGCCTGATAACGTTGGTCCTGATCGACCATCCTGATTTGCTGCAACATTTCTTTGGCCTGATTGACCGAGCCGGTTTCAATCAGACAATCGATATACAGGTATCTGGCATCGATGTTCTCGGCATTAATATCCAGCGCTTGCTTGGCCAGCGGAAAGGCAGCCTGGTAGTCGCCAGCCTGTGCCAGTTGCGCGGCTTGCTGCAGGGCATCGTCTTCCGGATTTGGTAAATACTTGCCCAGCATTTCGCGGATCTGTGCTTCCGGCTGTACGCCGGCAAAGCCATCAACCGGCTGTCCGTCTTTGACCAGCATCACAGTCGGCAGACTTCGGATCCCGAACTGGCCCGCGACTTCCTGTTGCGCCTCACAATCCACTTTTGCAAGGATGAGGTGTTGCTGGTACTCGGCAGCCAGCTTTTCCAGAATGGGTAACAAATCTTTGCAGGGTTCACACCAATCAGCCCAAAAATCGATCATTACCAGTTTGTGCTGTGACTCCTGCAGCACAATCTGCTGAAAGTTTTCGACAGTAATGTCAACAATGTTGGCGGATGCGCCCATAGCGCCACTTTCTACTAAATTGTCCATGGTGTCTGCCTTTGGCTTAACTAATTGTTTTCGGAATATGGGGGGTGAAGCACTAAATTGCAACCGTTGCCAGTACCACGTTAGCGTTTCCATCTGGCGGTATTGGTTGCGCCGCCGGTAAAATGTTAATCTTTCGTTAACATACCATGAGAGGACAACGTTGTGTCGACACAAGCTAAAGAGCCCCCACAGGGTTTTGATACATTTAGTGAATTTTATCCGTACTACCTCAGCGAACACCACCACCCAACCTGCCGCCTGTTGCATTTTATCGGTTCCTGGCTGGTACTCGGCGTGCTAGGGCTCGCTATTTTTACGCAACAATGGGTATGGTTGTGGTTGCTCCCGGTTATAGGGTATGGCTTTGCCTGGGTGGGTCATTTCTTTTTTGAGAAAAACAGACCTGCAACATTTCGTTATCCCTTTTACAGCCTGATGGGCGACTGGGTTATGTTCAAAGACATATTAACCGGCCGTGTCTCTCTGCGTTCGAAATAAGGAAAAATTATGCGTAAACGATTGACCTCGCTGCCCGGGTTGCTCCTGGCGGCAAGTACTGCTTTTGCGGGAGCAGTCTTTGCAAAAAGTGACGCACCGTCACTGCCGACCACCCTGGATTATAACGATACCTTTAATCTGGAATACCCGGCGTCGCCACAATTTATGCCTGATGGTGAAAGTATCATTTATGAGCGTCGCTCATCGGATATTATGACTGACAGTACACGCACCAGTGTATGGCAAATAAATCTTAATGACATGTCGCACCAGCCGCTCATGGCAGGCAGTGCCAACGTGTTTAGCACGGTGCTTTCACCTTCTGGCGATAAGCTGGCGTACCTGTCTGATGAAGGGGGCAGCGTGCAGTTGTATGTTCGTTATCTGAAGAGCGATCGCACGGCACGACTGACCAACCTGGAGCACACACCGGGCAATATTACCTGGTCACACGATGGCCAGACTCTGGCATTTACGCTGTTCACGCCTTCCGAACCCGCCAGCCTGTTCACCGGTATGCCGGCAAAACCGAAAGGCGCAAACTGGGCAGAACCCGCCACTTATATTGAAAAAACCCAGTACCGTGCCGATGGTGCAGGCTATTTACCGGATGGTTATAACCAGATATATATCCTCGGCGTGGAAGGGGGAACACCTCGTCAGCTGACTACCGGAAACTACCCTAACTCCGGCAGCCTGAACTTTAGCCGGGACAACAAAAGCATCTATTTCTCTGCCCAGCGTGATGAAAATTATGCCCTGCATCCCCTGGTCTCAGACATATTTAAAGTCAGCATTGATACCGCCGAAGTGACGCAGGTTACCGATATAGACGGGCCTGAAGGCAACCCGACCATCAGTCCGGATGGCAAGAAGCTGGCGTTTATGCAGCTCAATGACCGCAAACTCTCCTATCAGAACGGCGATATAGTGGTGATGGACTTAAGCGATAATTCAACCACCCGTATTACCACAGGTTT
>CAZDUT010000169.1:0-4594 GCA_964508695.1 uncultured Alteromonas sp. | reverse complement strand
TGGATCGCAGTATTGGTGATTTTGTCTGGGCACAAAACAGTAAAACCCTGGTGTTTTCCTACCAGGACAAAGGAAATACCCGTTTAGGCCGCGTTAACCTTGCAGGCGAAATTCAGGCACTGGATATCGCTATCGGCGGTCAGTCCCTCGGCCGGCCCTATACGTCCGGAGAGTTTGCTGTAAGCCAACAGGGCGATATCGTTTATACGCAGGCAAACAGCATGCAGCCCGCAGATCTTGCGCTGTATACCCGCAGTGGCAAAAAACGCACCCTGACCAATCTTAACGACGATGCCCTTAATCATCTGACGCTGGCAAGAGTAGAATCCCTTGAGGTGACCTCGTCCGTCGACGACAGAGATATTGACGCATGGATTGCCTACCCGCCTGATTTTGACAAGAATAACAGGTACCCAATGATCCTTGAGATCCATGGCGGACCCCATGCAGCATATGGCCCGCACTTTTCCATGGAGATCCAACTGATGGCGGCCAAAGGCTACGTGGTGGTGTGGTCTAACCCACGAGGCAGCTCCTCCTATGGCGAGGATTTTGGCAACCTCATCCATCACAATTACCCATCGGAAGATTATAACGACCTTATGGATGTGGTAGACGCCACAATTGAAAAAGGTTTTGTGGATACCAGCAATCTGTTTATTACCGGAGGCTCGGGAGGTGGTGTGCTAACCGCCTGGTCTGTAGGTAAAACTGACCGGTTTGCTGCCGCGGTTGTCGCCAAGCCCGTTATCAACTGGGTAAGCTTTGCATTAACCGCCGACGCCTATCCTTTCTTTAGTCAGTACTGGATGTCAGATATGCCGTGGGAAGTGGCCGATAAATTGTGGGAGCGCAGCCCGCTGTCACTGGTGGGCAATGTGACAACGCCTACCCTGTTGCTGACAGGTGAGGCCGATTATCGTACGCCCATCAGCGAGTCAGAGCAGTTTTACCAGGCGCTACGCTTGCAGGGCGTCGATTCTGCGATGGTGCGGATCCCCGGTTCGCCTCATGGCATTGCCGGTAAACCCTCCCGCCTGATTCAAAAGGTTGGAAACATACTGGCCTGGTTTGAACGTTATAAAACCACTGCTGACCAGGGCAAATAATTATACCTGTGACAGGACACCGGGCACCCTCAGTGCCCGGCGTTCCGACAAGGGATAATAATCGCCACCGAATACATACATTTCGCTGTTTAAGGCTGGAATTGATTGGACGCGCAGACTGCAAATTGCTAGTCTTTTCAGCGAAATCTTAACTATTGGCAAAGAGACCGAATGAGCGCTAGCGAGAACAATTGTAGTAACGACCACGTAGTAGTCGGGGTTGGAGCATCAGCCGGTGGCTTAGAGGCACTCAAGCGTTTTTTCACCGTGATGCCAAAAGATTCTCGCCTGTCGTTCATCGTTGTACAGCATATGGATCCTCACCATGACAGTATGCTGGCCAGTATTTTGCAAAAAGAAACCGATTTAGTCTGTCGTCAGGCGCAGGACGGCGAGAAGATTGAGAGTGGTCACGTTTATGTTATCCCACCCGGTCAGTATATTGAGGTAGACGGATACACCATATCGGTTACCCGCCAGGCTGATCGCTTTGGCTCCCGCATGGCAGTCGATCACTTATTTCGCTCTATGGCCAAAGCCTATCAATCACGTGCTGTGGGTCTGATTTTTTCAGGCGCCGGCAGCGACGGTACGGCAGGCCTGAGAGCGCTTAAAGCTGCAGGTGGTCTTGCCATCGTACAAACGCCGGAAAGTGCACAATATGCAAGTATGCCGCGTACCGCCATGGTAGCGGGCGTAGCCGACGAGACCCTGCCGCTGGAAGATATCCCTGCGTTACTTCAGGATTATACTTCGCACCCCTACCATAACCTGGACGATGGCGCGCTCACCCCTGAAAATGATTTGACGAAAATCCGGGCGCTGTTAAAAGCCCAGGAAAACTTTGACCTGAGCCAGTACAAGGACAGTACGGTTAAACGTCGACTCTACCGGCGCATGAGTTTGCTTGGCCAGCGAAGCACCGCGCAATACCTTGAACACCTGCGCGGGCATGAGGATGAACGTCAGGCGTTGATGCGGGACTTACTGATTAACGTAACTGACTTTTTTCGCGACCGCGAAGCCTTCGATTTGCTGGACAGAGAGGTACTGAGTACCATTGTAAAAGAAGCGACCGAAGGTGAAGATGTGCGGGTATGGGTGGCGGGTTGTGCCAGTGGCGAAGAAGCCTACACCATCGCCATCCTGCTCTCAGAGCAAATAGAAAAATCAGGGAAACTGCTGGGGTTGCGGGTTTTTGCGACCGACATCGATGCTGATGCGATTCAGGTGGCCCGGCGTGGCGTGTACCCAAGCAGTATTATTTCCGAGTTGCCAAAACAACTCACTCACAAGTACTTCAATGTGGGTGAAGACGGTTACGCAAAGGTCAAAGCTCACATACGGGATACCATCTCGTTTGCCCAGCAAAATGTCTACGCCGATCCTCCGTTTTCCAAATTGCATCTGGTCAGTTGCAGAAATCTGCTGATTTACCTGCAGCAAGCCGCCCAACAACGGGTATTAAAGTCATTTTTCTATTCGTTGTTACCCAATGGCTACCTGTTTTTAGGTAGCTCGGAGAGCATTGGTGAGTACAAAGAAGTATTCGCACCGATGTCTAAGAAGTGGCGGATATTCTCGCGCAAGGAACGCGATGAAATTAAGCGCCTCCCTTCCGTTTTACCCTCGTTCTATAACGACGAAGAAAAAAGCGTTGCCAAGGAGAAGCGGCGGGATACAGAGCGCTCTGCGGATAACTGGAACAAACAAACCCTGTTATTGGCCGTCAAACCGTCTGTAATTGTTAATGAGCAAAACTGCATCACTTACTTTCACGGTAATGTGAATAGGTTTTTGCAACTGCCTGATGAAGGCCAGGCCGCTTTGAACCTCTACCCCATGTTGTATCCTGAAATTCGCACCCGCATGCGAAGCGGGATATACAAAGCGAAAAAGACCGGTGAGCGTGTGTGTGTGAATTTCCCCCATACTGCCGCCCCCTCAGATGATCATATTCTGTTTCGCACGTTCATCACACCTACACCTGACAACGTCCGCGGTGAGGGAAGTGTCATTTTAACCTTTGAGGAAATTACCGAAGAACCGACCACCCATTACTCCTCAGAGTTAGTCAGCCACGATGATCAGGATTCGATGATTGACGCGATGGAAAGAGAGCTGCGGGAAACCAAGGACGAGCTACAGAGCACCGTAGAGGAGTTGGAGACCAGCACAGAAGAGCTGAAAGCAGCGCATGAAGAAGCCTTGTCTACCAATGAAGAACTGCAATCTTCCAACGAGGAGCTTGAGGCGAGTACCGAAGAACTGCGCTCTCTGAATGAAGAGCTGACAACGGTCAATGCGCAGCTTAAAGACAAGATTGACGAGCTTTCAACAACCCATGATGATATTAAGAACTTCTTTGGCAGTACCAATCTTGCCACAATTTTTCTGTCCAGCGACTTTAAAATAAAGCGCTTTACACCCGCAGCGGAACGTTTGCTGCGTATTGGCTCGCAGGATCTTGATCAACCGATAAACCATGTGTGTCGAGACCTTATTGATGAAGACACGCTCAATGAAGCGAAACAAGTTCTCGATTCTCTGGAATCAAGCGAAAAGCAAATTCATACCGAAGGCAAGTGGTACGATCGCAAAATTCTGCCCTATCAGACGGAGTCGCGGCAGGTCAATGGCGTGGTCATTACGTTTATCGATATCACCAGTCTGAAAACCGCGCTAGACCGCCTGCAGTCAAGCAGTCAGCAACATGCGGTCATCGCCAACGTCGGACTCAAGGCACTGAGTGCTGAAGATACTGATAACCTGGTTGATCAGGTGGTCAGGGAGGTGTGTCACACCCTGAAAACGGAGTTTTGCAAGGTACTGGAATACCAGCCTGACAAAAAACAATTATTGATGAAAGCCGGTATTGGCTGGAACAGTGGATTGGTAGGTACTGCCACCGTACCGGCCGACTACTCTTCTCAGGCTGGCTTCGCTCTGGGCTCCAAAGAGCCGGTTATTGTCGAGGATCTGGCCAACGAGCAGCGTTTCAGGGGCTCAGCATTGCTGACCGATCATAAAGTCGTCAGTGGCATTAGCTGTATTATCGAAGGCAGTGGCACGCCTTACGGGGTGTTAAGTGTGCACACGGCAAAGAAACGTGGTTTTAATGAAGAAGATATTCACTTTTTAAAATCTGCGGCCAATATCCTGTCTGTCGCCATTCAGCGCCGTGCTATGGAGAATAAGCTCCGTGCCAACGAGAACCGCCTGCGGATCGCCAAGGACTCCAGTAACATGGGTGCCTTTGAGTGGGAATTCAGCAACAAAAACATGTACTGGGACAAGATGCTCTACAATGTGTGGGGCATTCGTTCAGACATTGTCACTTATGAGGACTTTGCTGACGGTCTGCATGAGGAAGATCGTGAAGCAACAGCACAGGCAATAGCAACCGCTAAAGATCCCAATGGTGACGGCCATTATCATGCGATTTACCGGGTTATAAATGCCATGACACAGAAGCTCACCTGGAT
>CAZDUT010000168.1:0-7252 GCA_964508695.1 uncultured Alteromonas sp. | reverse complement strand
GACCTCTGAAAATTCATCAACCACACGAGCTAATATTTTTAAAGGATTTGAAAATGTTATTTTTAACAGTGCTTTTTGGTATCGTGCTGGTACTTCTGGCTTTCGCACTGATGAAAGACAGAGGCCAACACACCGAATATGCAAGGCGTAATCAACCTAAACCACAGGTAAGTAGCGTTAAACCTACGGAATCCGCCGGTAGAGTAGCTCAGCTTCACTGATTCACTCATCGGTACACCAACTCCTTTGTAGCGGGCCGTTGCGCCCGCTAACACTCTACCGGTATCATGCGTTCACCTTTTGCTAACCCGCAATACTGATATGCAAATTCCAAGAATATTCCATCCGCATGCCATTGTGATGGACTCACCCTTTGAGCTCGAAGATACTGCAGCGCACCATGTAGCAACGGTGCTGCGTTTAAAAGCTGATCACCCTGTCGTGCTGTTTAATGGCGACGGTAATGAATACAGCGCCAGGATCGTTGATGTTGAGCGACGTCGGGTGATGGTAGAGGCTGACGCCTGCCTGTCACTCAGTAAAGAGTCCCCGTTACGCATTCATCTTGGTCAGGGCGTATCGAAGGGCGACAGAATGGATACCGTACTACAAAAAAGTGTGGAGCTTGGCGTGTCCGAAATAACGCCTTTAATCACTCAGCGCTGCGCAGTCAAACTGGATGAAAAGCGTTGGGAAAAAAAGTACCGTCAGTGGCAAAAGATTATCATTGCAGCGTGTGAGCAGTGTGGCCGCAATATTGTCCCGGTTTTACACCCGCCAATGCAGCTCCCTCAATGGTTTGCCGACTCTACCTATGCAACCAGGCTGGTATTGTCCCCTGATGCGAGTAGCAGCGTCTCCCGACAACCATACAACAGCCATGGCTATCGGTTACTCATTGGTCCGGAAGGCGGGCTCACGGAGTCTGAAGTACATCAGGCATCAGAAGCCGGATTTCATAACGCCAGCCTCGGCCCCCGCGTGTTGCGTACAGAAACAGCGGCAATCACCACAATAAGTATTTTACAGGCGCAGCACGGCGATCTTTGATCTGACCACTGTTCATGCAATAGGTCAGAGAGATCATTGAAATGGCGCGAAATGCGCCCATGTACTATCCATGCATACAACGATGTGGTGCCCGGTGAGCAGGCTGATATTGCAACAGCGGACCACCGGCATCTACTCATCGTTACTGCAGCCTGACACAAATGCTTCGACAGACTTTTAAGCAGGTTACTCTGGCAACATGGTATAACGCCAGAGTAAATACGTATGACCTGTACCTGAGTGACTGATCGACTTACAGAGAGACTATATACATGGCATATACCCTTGGCGTCATCATGGATCCCATCGCGAAGATAAAACCGCACAAGGACACGAGTTTTGCAATGATGCTGGAGGCGCAGCGCCGGGGTGTCCGGATCCTGTATTTTGAGCTATCCGATTTGTACCTCAGCAACGGTAGGCCGATGGGGAACGCCAGAGATGTCTCGGTCACAGATCAGCAGACCGATTATTATACGCTGGGCGAGGCGCAGCAGGTCGCGCTAGGCGACGTGGATGTCATTATCATGCGTAAAGATCCGCCTTTTGACAGTCAGTATCTGTATGCAACACAGATGCTGTCCCTGGCACAGGATAACGGTGCGCTTGTGGTTAACAATCCTCAGGCATTGCGCGATTTCAACGAGAAACTGTTTACTTCATATTTCCCCGAGCATATCCCGGACACGCTGGTAAGCAGTAATGCGGCGGTCATTCGTGACTTTCATGCCCGGCATAAAGATGTCATCTGTAAACCGCTGGACGGCATGGGTGGTGCGTCCATTTTCCGGGTTAAAGAAGATGCCAACAACCTGGGGGTTATTATTGAGACGCTGACCAAAAACCACACTCATTATATGATGGTGCAGGAATACCTGCCGGCTATTAAAGACGGCGATAAACGCGTACTTATTGTTGACGGTGAGGTAGTACCATATTGTTTGGCCCGCGTGCCCAGTCAGGGAGAAACCCGAGGTAACCTGGCCGCAGGCGGTACAGGTCGGCCACAACCTGTCAGTGACAGTGACCGGGCACTGGCAAACGCCATTTCGCCAATGCTCAAAGACAACCATATTTTGTTTGTAGGCCTTGACGTTATCGGCGATAAGATCACCGAGATAAACATAACCAGCCCCACCTGCGTAAGAGAAATAGAGGGTCATTACGATATTAACATTATGGCGATGCTGTTTGATGCGATTGAACGTCGTCTGCCGACATCAGCCTGATCCGGGGAACCACTACAACGCATTGAGGAAATGATGAAAGAAGTACAAAGCCTTCAGAACCACTTTTTGATTGCGATGCCTTCGCTGGATGATTCGTATTTTTCCCGCTCGCTCACCTACATTTGCGAGCACAACGAAGATGGTGCGATGGGCCTGGTAGTGAACCAGCCATCTACAATGAACCTGCAAGAGCTGCTTGAGCAAACTGACAAATCTATCACTGTCCCTGCTGACAAAGCAGAACAGATGATCCTGGCAGGAGGGCCCGTCAATCAGGACCGTGGATTTGTGCTGCACTCTGAACAAGCCGGCTGGGCATCGAGTCTTACACTGGCACCTAACATCATGGTGACGACATCAAAGGACATACTGACTGCCATTGGTAAGCAGCAGGGACCGGATGACGCCATTATTACCCTGGGGTATGCAGGCTGGACGCCAGGACAGCTTGAACAGGAGCTTCAGGAAAACAGTTGGCTGACCGTAGAGGCCGATGAAACCATTTTGTTCCACACGCCCATCCATAAAAAATGGCAGGCCGCGGTAAACAAGCTGGGTGTGGATGTATGGCAGCTGGCTCCGGGTAGTGGTCATGCCTGATTCGTCGTTTCGCCGTATTCTGGCCTTTGACTTTGGAACAAAAAGTATTGGCATTGCCGTTGGCCAGGAGGTCACGGGGACAGCGTCCCCGCTGCCTGCCATTCCGGCTCGGGACGGGATCCCGGACTGGGATACGCTGGCCAGGGTATTTGATGAATGGCAGCCTGATTTGGTGGTGGTTGGCCTGCCATTGAACATGGATGGCACTGAACAGGAAATGACGCGGCGGGCGCAAAAATTTGCCAACCGGTTACACAACCGTTATCGGGTACCGGTTGAAACCAGTGATGAGCGTCTTTCAACCGCCGACGCCAAGGCGATGTTGTTCGAGCTTGGTGGGTATAAGAAACTGACCAAAGATAAAATCGACAGTGTCTCAGCCTGTGTGATCTTTACCAGTTGGGTGGAAGGCCAGTACAGTTAACTGTCAGGGCACTGATTACCGGCGATCTGTTACCGGCGGGGTGTCTGCATGTGCACCACACGACCAGCAGCACTCAAACGCACTGCCGTTTTGCTCACCACACTGCGGGCAATGCCAGTCACTGGCGTGACCATCACGCTGATTGTCACGCCAGTGGCGCAATACCCGGTGCGCTTTACTCTCCCAACTTTCATCGACGAGCCATAATTCCTGCTGGGTGTCCTGCCAGGGCAATTCGCCTATCGCCCCCCCGGCGTACTCGTTTTTCATCAGGTAGGGAACGCCTGCGGCGTCCAGCGCACTGCGCAGTGACTGCATCAGAAACGGCTCATCGCTGGCGAACAGTTGTTTCATGGCCCTGATTAATCGTCCATATCAATAGAGACATTCGACAGCGTACCCAGGCTTGAGCCCTCATTGGTGTCCAGCTTAATCATCAGGCGCAGATCATTGGGCGAGTCGGCATGATGGAGTGCCTGCTCAAGTTCCACTTTGCCGGCTTTATAAAGGTCATACAATGCCATGTCGAAGCTTTGCATACCGACCTCTTTACCTTTCTTCATGGCTTCTTTCAGACCGCCAATTTCGTTTCGGCGAATAAGGTCTGCCACCAGCGGTGAGTTAAGCAGAATTTCAATGGCAGCCACCCGGCCTTTGCCGTCCGGAGTGGGTACCAACTGCTGCGCGACAATAGCCCGGATGTTCATGCTCAGGTCAAAGCGTAGCTTGTCGTGCTGATCTTTTGGCGCTAAGTGCATGATCCGTTCAATGGCCTGGTTCGCGTTGTTGGCGTGCAGTGTGGCAACACACAAATGCCCCGTGTCGGCGAATGACATGGCATATTCCATGGTTTCCATGGACCGTATCTCACCAATCAGTATGACATCCGGAGCCTGCCGCAATGAGCTTTTCAGCGCATCGTCGAAAGACTGGGTATCCAGGCCCACTTCCCGCTGCGTGATCACGCAGTTGTTATGTTCGTGAACGAACTCAATGGGATCCTCAATGGTGAGGATGTGCCCATGAGAATGTTTGTTGCGATGCCCCATCAGGGCAGCCAGTGATGTCGACTTACCGGTACCGGTGCCCCCCACAAATAACACCAGCCCGCGCTTAGACATAATGACGTCTTTAAGCACCGGAGGAAGGCCCAGCTCGTCCACATTCGGAATTTTGGTGACAATGCGGCGGATAACCATACCGGCCAAATCCCGTTGCCAGAATGCCGAGCAACGAAAACGTCCCACTCCGTCACGGGCGATGGCAAAGTTACACTCACGGGTAGTATGAAACTGCTGTTGCTGATCCTCGCTCATGGCCTCGTGCACCAGACTCAGCGCCTCATCGTCGGACAGCGTATCTTCGGTAAGCGGGGTCAGCTTGCCGTTAATTTTGGCACTGACCGGAAATCCCGCAGTAATAAATAAATCTGACGCCGAGCGTTCGACCATTTGCACCAGAAAAGAATCGAGCATGGTTGCCTTCCTATAACGTGTTTGCTGACTGCTTGTCGATAAACTTGGCGGCGGCATCCTGACGGGTGATTACATTCATCGCCACCAGACGCTGCAGCGCCTGATCCATGGTCTGCATGCCATGAGCCTGACCTGTCTGGATGACAGAGTACATTTGCGGGACCTTGTCTTCGCGAATAAGGTTTCGAATTGCCGGAATACCGACCATAATTTCATGCGCAGCCACACGCCCGCCGCCCACTTTTTTAAGCAGCGTTTGCGAAATTACCGCCCGCAGTGATTCGGATAACATAGAGCGTACCATCGATTTTTCCTCAGCAGGGAAAACGTCAATGATCCGGTCAATCGTTTTGGGTGCTGAGTTAGTATGCAGCGTGCCAAAAACCAGGTGGCCGGTTTCTGCCGCCGAGATTGCCAGTCGAATGGTTTCCAAATCCCGCAATTCGCCCACCAGAATCACATCCGGATCTTCCCGCAGCGCCGAACGCAGTGCGGCGTTAAAGCTGTGAGTGTCGCGGTGCACTTCTCGCTGGTTGATCAGGCTGAGCTTGTTGTCATGCACAAATTCAATCGGATCTTCGATGGTGAGAATATGCTCACGCTTGTGGCTGTTAATATGATCGATCATCGCCGCCAGCGTAGTACTTTTGCCCGAACCGGTCGCCCCTGTCACCAGCACAATGCCGGTAGGCTGATTGATAATGTCTTTGAATATCGCAGGCGCACCTAAATCATCCAGCGTTAAGACATCGCTGGGAATGGTCCGCAATACTGCTGCCGCGCCCCGGTTCTGTACGAAGGCGTTGACACGGAACCGTGACAGATCTTTCACCTCGAAAGAGAAATCGGTCTCAAGGTTTTCTTCATATTCTTTACGCTGGTTATCATTCATGATCTCGTATACCAGCGCGTGGACCTGCTTGTGATCCAGTGGCGGTACATTGAGTTTGCGCATTTCGCCGTCAACCCGGATCAATGGCGGTAAGCCCGCAGACAAATGTAAATCAGAAGCCTTGTTTTTAACACTGAACGCCAATAGTTCGGTAATATCCACTACCCGTTTCTCCTAACCAAGGTGATTAATGCCAACAATAGCAGAAAGACTGAAGTCCGCCCACGGACGAATTGATCAGGCTCTCGCAAAGGCCCATCGTCCATCAAATTCGGTGCAATTACTAGCGGTGAGCAAGACCAAACCCGTATCTGATATACAGCTTGCGTATGAAGCTGGGCAACGTTTGTTTGGTGAAAATTACGTCAGTGAGGGGGTGGAAAAAATCCGGCAACTTGATGGGGTCAGCGACATACAATGGCATATGATTGGACCTATTCAGTCTAACAAAACGCGTTTGGTGGCCGATCATTTTGATTGGGTACAGAGCATTGACAGAGAAAAGATTGCCCGTCGTCTGAACGACCAACGCTCGCCCAGAATGGCGCCGTTAAATGTATGTATCCAGGTCAACATTGACGACGAAACCAGCAAGTCCGGTATTGCACCTGATGAACTGGATAGGATGGTTGAGATCATCAGCAGCTTTGAAAGGCTGAAGTTACGAGGTCTCATGGCCATTCCCAGGGCCGCTCCTACGCCCGAAGCGCAACACGCCAGCCTGTCACGGCTCAGGGAATTATTTGACCGCTACCATACAAAGCTGAGCAATTTTGATACCCTGTCCGTAGGAATGAGTGCAGATTTGGAAGCCGCCATTGATCATGGTTCGACCATGGTGCGCGTTGGTTCTGCCATTTTTGGCCCACGCGACTAATCCGGCTTCTCTGCGAATCGAATGTAAACGACAAAGAAGGGTACACATGCAACAGAAAAAATTGGCCTTTATTGGTGCTGGCAACATGAGCCGCAGCATTATCAGTGGTTTAATTCAGTCGGGTTATAACAAAGACAATATTCTTGCCAGTAACCCTACCACGCCGAAGCTGGACAAGCTGAAAGAAGAGTTCGGCATCAAAACCACGCAGTCCAATGATGAAGCCGCCCAGTTCGCCGATGCCATTGTGTTGGCGGTGAAGCCACAAATGATGGGTGATATGTGTAAGGCGTTGCAGGAAAACAATGACCTGTCGGGACGCTTGTTTCTAAGTATCGCGGCAGGCCTGCCGGTTAGCCGTTTGCAGGAAATGCTCGGTGGCGATTACCCCGTAGTTCGCATTATGCCCAATACCCCCAGCCTGTTAGGTAAGGGCATGTCGGGTATGTACGCCGACGAGAACGTGTCTGCCGATGATCGTCAGTACGTTGATGATGTGATGAACAGTGTGGGTGAAACCGTTTGGGTAGATCAGGAAAGTGAAATCAATGGCGTGATTGCTGCAGCAGGCAGCAGCCCGGCGTATTTCTTCCTGTTTTTACAGGCGATGCAGGAAGAAGCCATGAATATGGGGTTTGATGAGAAGCAGGCCCGTGTAATGGTTCAGCAAGCCATGCTGGGCGCCGCTGAAATGGTGATACACAA
>CAZDUT010000167.1:3039-7265 GCA_964508695.1 uncultured Alteromonas sp. | reverse complement strand
TTTTTTTCTCAATTAATGCTTTACGCGGTCGATACCAAAAAAACAGTACCAGAACATTTAATGCCGAAGGCCCTGTGAACGTGGCGGCGATGGTTTTCTAGCTGCACTTTTACATACCTGGGTACTTTATTTAATGTAAATTTCTACTACCTTTTAGGCTACACTTTGCGCCCGAAGCAGTTGCACGTGTCTGCGTAAGTTATATTCAAATGAATGCTCTTCACCAATGCGAAATAATCAACCTGTCACTCAACGGGAATATCAGTTTCCTTCCGATTACCGGCTTATTTCATCAACCGATCGTCGTGGCGTTTTACAGCATTGTAACGACGAGTTTGAAGAAGTCAGCGGGTTCAGCCGCGACGAGCTCATCGGTAAAAACCATAATATAATCCGCCACCCCGATATGCCTCCTGCCGTTTTTAAAGAAATGTGGGCCACCCTGCAGAGCGGCAAAAACTGGATGGGGCTGGTGAAAAACCGGCGTAAAAATGGTGATCATTACTGGGTATCGGCCTACGTAACCCCGGTATTTGAAAACCAGGAAATCGTGGGGTATGAGTCGGTACGTGTGCCGGCTATGGAAAGCTCTAAGCGGCGGGCTGATGCGGTGTACGCACGGCTTCGCGCAGGTAAAGCTGCAGTACCGTTACACCACCGATTATTGCACGGTATGAAAAAATTGTTGCCGTTCTGGGTAGTGGGTATTCCACTTGTGGTGGTAATGGGAATGCTGGGCGGTTGGCTGCCCGCGCTTATTAGTGCGTTAGGGATTGGTGCAATGGCGTTCTGGCAACTCGCCAGTTATAACGCATCCTGGACAAGCTTCCTCGAAATTAATCCCGACAGTTACAGCAATCAGACGGTAGCCGTCACCTATTCCTCTGAGTTAGGACCACGGGCGCGGGTTAAGCTGGCATTTATGAGTGAACTGGCAAAAACGCGCACAGCGTTAACCCGTATCAGCGACTCATCCAAAGCACTTTCCAACATTGCGATGACCACGCATGAGCAGGCAGAAGTGACCAGCGCCGCAGTGGTTCAGCAAAACCAGGCGACCCAGCAAATTGCGTCTGCGGTTACGCAGATGTCTCAGGCCATCCAGGAAGTGGCTGAACGGGTTGAAAGTAATGCTGCCAGTGCCAGAGAAGCCTCTGCCAATGTGAAAACCGGAAACCTTAAAGCCAAGCAGGCCATGGTGGCGATTGTTGAGCTGAAAGATGCCGTTGAGTCAATTTCGCAAACGGTGAGTGAGCTGGCTCAGTCGACAAATGATATCGGCGAAGCGGCGAGTCTGATATCAACCATTGCTGAGCAAACCAATTTGCTGGCACTGAACGCGGCGATTGAAGCCGCGCGTGCAGGCGAGCAGGGGCGCGGATTTGCCGTGGTTGCCGATGAGGTTCGCTCGCTTGCCTCTAAAACGCGCGAATCAACGGATCGTATCCACCATATTATCCAGGTACTTGCTGAGCGCTCTGATCGGGCGGTTAAAGTCTCCAGCAGTGGTCTTGAATCGGCTCGCAAAGGCACAGAAATTGTGGAGCAGACCCGTGCGGTACTCAATGAAATCGATGATTCCGTCGACGGCATTGCCGAGGCGACCGTGGAAATGTCGTCTTCTGTAGAAGAGCAAAGTTCTGTTGCCGAGCATATTAATCAGCAAGTTGTGGAAATTGCCGACAGTGCTAACGAGACGCAGCGCTCGTCTGAAGCCTCGTTAACCGCCAGCCAGGCATTACGCGATACGGTAAAAGAAGTGCACTCGCTTATTACACGCTTTAACACAACCAAGCGGATAGGCGACGACTAGCGCAGCCTACAGCGCCTTTATGGGTGCTGTAAGCCACTGTGCAAGGCGCGGCGGTAAGCGGCGATAGCGGGAATGAAACTGACCAGCCACGTCGCTACCATTACGCTGCCTATGACAATTGCAGTAGACGGTGTGAATAAGGAGCCAGAGATAAACAGCCCGAACTGACTGCTAAGCCAGTCAGACGTGATAAACAGGGTGGCTGATACCGTAAGTAGCGATAACAGGCAGGCAGCGCCGCTGATGAGTAACGCTTCTGCCTGAATGAGCCAGAGTAACGTTAGGGGGCCTGCGCCAATCGCGCGCAGGACCGCAATCTCCTGACGGCGTTCACGCATTGATGCCAGTAGCATGGTAATAAGGCCTACCAATGACGACAGCAAGATTAACGCAGAAATCCCCAGTAAGAGTTTTTCTATATTGCCCATAAGCGACCATAACTGCGCCAGGGCCACACCGGGTAATATGGCCATCAATGGCTCTTTGTTGTACTGGTTTATCTGGTGTTGTACCTGCAAGGCGGCAACCCGGCTGGTTAACCCGAGCATCACAGCACTCACTTTGTCAGGCGTGGCATCAGCGCCGGCTTGGTCCGTTTGCGCGTTGTGGTCGCCATGACTGTGCGTGTCTTGTTCTTCGCTGTGGCTGCGTTGGCTATCTGCAGGCGTTCTGCTGATGGCTTGTCGCTTTATCGGTTGTAGAGTGCCATGTACCTCCTCCAGGCCACGCAACGTGACGTAGACCGCCTGATCAACCGGGGTGCCTGTCGCCTCAAGCACACCGGTTACGGTAAATGGGTGGGTGTCATGTTGTTTAAAACTGACATCGCCAAGCCCGTGAGAAATGATAATGTCATTGCCGGGCTCATAGCCAAGCTGACGGGCAACTGCTGCGCCTATTACGGCAGACTTTTCGTGGACAAAGTGTTCGCCGCGATGAAAGGTCAGCGCTTGCTTGTTGCCGTAGCGAAAGTGCGCAAAGTACTGATTGTTGGTACCGACGACCCGGAAGCCTTTATGGGCATCGCCCAGGGCAATCGGGATCATCCATGCCACATTAGGGTTATTTTGCAGCGTCTCCACACTTTGCCAGTCAATTCCGTTGGTGGGGTTTCCAATACGAAATACCGAGTAGAGCAGTAAATTGAGTTGTCCGGTTCTGGCACCCACAATAAGGTCGACGCCGGACACGGTTCGGGTGAAACTGTCTTTCACCTGTGCGCGGGTAAATTCAACGCTGAGCAGCAAAGAAACACTGATCACTATTGAAAACACGGTTAACAGTACCGAGCCCTTGCGGTTTTTGAGGCTGGCGGTCGCCAGTGTGAGGATCATGATCTTCCCTTCCCTGCGGCCTGATTTAATTCATCCATATGAACATGCGTCGAAAAGTTGCTGGCCAACCCCGGATCATGGCTGACAAATAACATCGCGCTGTTACTTGCCACCTTTGTCAGTTCGTCCATAAAGGCGTCCCGTGCCCGCGCATCTAATGCCGATGTAGGTTCGTCGACTATCAGTAGCTCAGGTTCGTTAATCAGGGCGCGGGCAATAGCAACACGCTGCTTTTGGCCTACGCTGAGGCTGTCAGCCCGGGCATCAAGGGTGCCGACTGGCAGATGCAGGCTTTCCAGCAATTCGCCGATCCTGTTATCGATCTGTGCCGACTTATTACCCGCAAAATATACAGCAGCGGCAATATTCTGTTTTACCGTGAGGTAACTGATGAGATTAAATTGCTGGAAGACCACGCCGATATGCTTCGCGCGAAGCATATCGCGCTTACGCGCGGGCAGCGTTGAGAACGCCTCACCCAGCAATTTGATTTCACCACTGCGGGGGACCAGCGTCCCGCCAATCAGGTTTAGCAGCGTGCTTTTCCCGCTACCAGAGTCTCCAGACAGAAACATATGCTGCTGTCTGGGAATTTGCCATTGTGGTATATCCAGTACGCAGGCACCGCCGTCACCATAGGCAAATTTTACGTTTGCTATCTCGACGGCAGCGCTAATTGGGGAGTTTGTCATTGCGTATTTGGTACCCTTTGTACATTTCCGCTCATTGGTACAGAAGGTTATACCAGCCTGATCACTCACTAATCAATGCCAGGCATGCTACGCCAGCGTGTGGATTGCTAACTAGCCGTTGGCTTTAAGCTTTACGACTTCAGCGGATTCATCTTCTAACACACTGTCTGCCGACGCGCCTTTGAAGATCTTGGCTATCTTATCTTTATTCTTGGCCAGTAAGATGGATAACTCTTCAGCGACACTTTCATCTAACGATATGCCCTTTGCTTCGATATAACTGGCCAGGTTGTCTGCCGCATCGAGCATTTTGTCGTACTGATCGGCCTCTTTTTTATCGGTAGTCACCAATTTATCTACCCCTTTGTGTGTAATAACTTACTGTGT
>CAZDUT010000167.1:0-3029 GCA_964508695.1 uncultured Alteromonas sp. | reverse complement strand
CAATCAACGCTGTCACTGTACAGTAAAATACTGTATAAATAAACAGTCTTTAATAAGTAAGCATTGAGGTCGTTATGCTGAACGTGATCCCCGTTGTCGCCCAGGCCGGTATCAGCGGTTTTGAATCACCTGCCGCCGAGTACCGTCAGCTTGAACTGGATTTGGATGAGCTATTGATCGAACACCCCACAGCGACCTTTATAGGTCATGCGCAGGGCGACTCAATGACAGGGGTGGGGATATTTGACGGCGATCTGCTGATTGTTGATCGCGCTGCAACACCCACTTCACTGGATGTCATTGTCGCGAATCTGAACGGCAGTTTTGTGTGTAAGCTGTTCGACAGGAAGGCCAATGTGTTGCTGTCACCCGGCCAGGATAACAACGGTTATGCGCTCGGTGAGGGCGATATCTTTGAAGAAGAGGGCGTGGTGGTGCGCTCCGTGCGCATGCACCGGTATGTCAGGTGGTTAAGTTCATGTATGCGTTAGTCGATGCCAACAGCTTTTACGCATCTGCTGAAAAGGTTTTTGATCCCGCCATTCGCAATAAACCGGTGGTGGTGCTAACCAACAATGACGGCTGTATTTGTGCGCTATGCGAAAACGCCAAAAAACTGGGCGTGGAAAAATTTAGCCCTTACTACAAGGTCAAAGATCTGCTGGCTAAAAACGGTGCGGTGGTACGCTCATCAAACTACGAGCTGTATGACGATTTGTCGAATAAGATGATGCGAGTGGTCGCGCAATTTGCCCCCGAGCAGCATGTCTACAGCATCGACGAATGCTTTTTGCATTTTGACAGCTGGACACCCGCCTGCTCATGGACTGAGTATGCCACCTCAATCAAGCAAGCGGTATGGCAACAACTCCGCCTGCCCGTTGGCGTAGGTCTTGGCAGGACGCCCACCTTAGCCAAAGTTGCCAGCTTCGCCGCAAAGCGACTGGGAGAATGTAAGGGAATAGCAGTACTGGATACCACTGAGACGGAACAGGCAGTGCTACAACAACTGTCCGTGTCTGAGGTATGGGGAGTGGGAAAGCGTATTTCACTGCGCCTGGCGCGTATGGGGATCCGCACCGCATGGCAGCTCGCATCTGCCTGTCCCAAAACGATGCGCGCTCACTTCTCAGTAGAGCTGTCGCGCACAATTACTGAACTGCGCGGCAGGACATGCATAGCGTGGGATACTGACAGAGCGAAAAAACAGCAGATTTACTCTACACGCGCGTTTGGTCGCCCTGTTACCCAATTTGACGACTTAAGACAAGGGCTGGCGTGGCACGCAGAAAAAGTCGCTGAAAAACTCCGGCGGCAAACGTCTGGCGCCAAAACCCTCACCCTGTTTGCCCATGCTAATCCCTTTGCCAGCTCAGGCCACTATCATAAGGCGGTTCAGCATACTTTCACACAGCCAACCAGCGACACACGCGCGCTTGTCACGGCTGCAACATCGGCGACGGACGTACTTTACCGGCAGGGCGTGCTGTTTCATAAGTGCGGTGTTGGCGCGATAGAGATCATGGACAATGACGTGGTCCAGCAGACGCTTTTCAGTACGCCTTTACATAATCCTGCGCTGATGACGTGCCTAGATAAAATAAACAGCAGGTATGGCAGTCAGACCATTGGCTCAGCCGCAAAGGGAACGCATCAGCCCTGGCGTATGAAACGGGACTTTCTTTCGCCACAATACACCACAAACTGGCAACACTTACCTAAAATTAACTGTCGCCGACAGGATTAACATGACAGGCTACAGGAAAGTGTTGCCGGACTACAGAATATGAATTTAACAGGTATTCAGGGGGTAATATTTGACCTGGACGGTACGTTGGTCAATTCAACCCTCGACTTCAGGAAAATGCGGGCTGACGTAGGGTGTCCCGAATCGGACGACATTCTGACCTTTATTGATACACTTCCCACTCAAGCACAGCAAGATGAAGCGAACGCGCTGATTGTTCAGCACGAGCTAAACGATGCCGAAACGTCATGCTGGCTGCCAGGCGGCAAGGCGATGGTAGTGCAGGTACAACAGGCGAGGTTACCGATGGCCATTGTGACCCGAAACTGTCGCCAGGCCACGCGGCTTAAAATCTCACAAAACAATATTCCCATAGACAACGTGTTGACCAGGGAGGATGCCCCACCGAAGCCTGACCCCACCGCGCTTCTGATGATTGCCGGGCAGTGGCAGCTGCCCCCTGAAAAATGCCTGTATGTCGGCGACTTTATTTACGACCGCCATGCAGCGGAAAATGCCGGGATGCAGTGGTTGCTTGTGACGACGGAAAGCTAGGCTTGTTAATTTCCAAAGCGGTGTATTGGTAGTGCTAACACTTCGTCAAAATACTACTAATCTGAACCCGCTCCTCCCTGTACTCTCGAACAGTCTTTAGCATTAACCTTCTCACTGGTTGTTTTCTGTACTATTCTCATAAGCTATCCTGATATAAAATGCGTTTTATAAAAATTCTACGAATCTGAAAAGAATAATTAAGTAGCAGGCAGCGACAATGTGCACAGGGACACGTGTTTCAAAAACAGGGACAATAGCTTTTAAAAGCGTATTTTATATTTCTTTCTTTTTCTTCGTCTCAATCGCTGGTGCGCAAACGGTTCCTCTCGCCATTGACCTTACCAACAGGCACGAATATCCGGGGAAAATAAGGGATATCGAGGTAATTGACCGTTCAATTTATCAAGCTGCAGAAAACGGGTTCTATAAGCTAACCGGTGATACGTCCCAGCGAATCGATCTTCCGGCGCCCGGTGCCAGAAACCGAGGCATCATCGCCGATTTAGTCAGAGGAAATGACGATACAGTTTTCGTGGCTGAATTTGGGGTGGGGGTCTTTTCTCACAATATACCTACCGGGAAGACCGTTCTTTTAGAAATACCGAGTGACTTAGCAAAGTTTTCATGGCGCTTAGCATATTCTGACGAAAAGATTTTTGTTGCAGCCGTGGCTGGATTTTTCGTCTTTGATCTGTCAACAGGGCAGTTAGTCGCTGAAGCGAAAAGT
>CAZDUT010000166.1:0-7295 GCA_964508695.1 uncultured Alteromonas sp. | reverse complement strand
TGCCAATGCGGGCACCATGCAAGTCGAAATTGTCCGGCATTGCGTCGACAAAATACCCCAGGTGGTGACAAATCAGCGTACGCATTGGCTCAGTGATATCACGGATAAGTTTATCCCTGCCCTTCACCATGGCATCTAAACGTTTCTGTAATGTGCTGTGTTTACTGCGTTTATCAAAACGGTAGTTAAACAACCGCTGGATTTCAGGTTGGCCCAGTACCGTCTCATCTGACAGCGCCATCATTCGGCTGCGCAGATCGCCTACCGCCGGCATGTCAAAGCATTCTCTGATAACCGCCGAACTGCCCCCTGAATCAAAAGGTGTGATCAGATGAATTGAATTATGTGTGTAGGCTTTAAGCTCTCTGGCGAGGCTGTTTAGTGCGCTTCCACCGCTAAAAAATAACATTTTCGGCCCAAGCTCAGGGCTTTTCTGATAACGGCTAATCCGCATCTCGTCCGGCACTGTAATAGGCCGGGTTACCAAATAATCACGCATTACTTCTCCAACAACGGCTCTCACCTGATATAGCGCGTATTTGTCACATTTGAGGTCCCTTGCTTTTGCTGCTTACCAGAAGCGACGTCGGGTATGCACTCTCCTACCACGCGATTTAATCAGGAAGTGACTAAGGGATTCGCACGTCAGCAGGTCAGGGGTTACCTATTAGTCAGGCACATGTCCCCCTGCTCTGGCCCGCACGCGATTTATCAAGTCGTACAGAATATTAAGCGGCCTGATAGATCATTCGTTTGCCGTTATTACGCGGGATAGCAATTCTAAGATTACATAAATTTAATGATGGAGAGTGACGGGTGTTGGGTATCGCTTTGCCCCGGGGCGCTAACGTTTGAAAAGCTGCGACCATTCAAGCTCGGTCCCCGCCAGCCCAAGAACATACACAAACGATTGATACCCGCTTTGTCCCATAGCTTCGGCGACGGTTTTTAACTGAGACTTGGCGCGCACGGCTTTTACCTGCAAAAGATCCAGGCGTTTGTCAGCCTGCTCACCAAACTCGGTGGCCAGAATAGCACTGGCTTTCTGATCGGCATCCCAAAATGCCAGCACATTGGTGATCATCTTCACCTGCACACTGACCATCTGCTTTCGCGAAAACACCGTGTCTATTCCGGTTTGTGCAGCAATAGCTCTGAACTGTCGCTCGGTGATGTCTGTCAGGTGCTCACTGACGTCCGACAGTACGGCGCGATATTGCTTTACCAGTTTGCGATGGTGCTCAGAGGCGTAGTCCCCGGCAGGCAACATGGCAATATCGTCCTTTACCATTTCCAGATTCACCAGCTTGCGCTGCAACACTGACACGACGCGATGTCCCCATACCGGTATTAATGCCAAACCATCATCATAGCACCATCGCCAGACCCATTGCATCCGCCCCTATTCGCCGGCGACGCTGCGGCATTGACTGAAAGGTTAAATTTGTTGTGACCAGGTTACTTTTAGGGTTGGCGTGTTATGCTTACGCCGGTTGTAAACGAATGGCAGTTATCCAATGCGAAGAAACATGCGGTCTGCATTATCCGGTGCGTTGCTTTATGCGTTTTTAGGCGGGCTCTGGATCCTGTTTTCTGACCACGCGTTGTCGCTGCTGGTTGCGGATCAGCAGGCCTACCAACAACTGCAGACCTACAAGGGCTGGTTTTACATTGCGGTGACGTCACTGTTGCTGTTTGTACTGTTATCCCAGGCTGTGAAGAAAACCCAAACCCTGTTACAAATCGATCCACTGACCTACCTTCCCCGTCACTATCAGTTTTCGGTAACTCTGGATAAAACCTTACGCAAATTAAAACCCGGAAAATCGCTGGTTATGCTGGATATCGATATAAACCACTTTTCTAAAATGAATGAAGCGAAAGGGCATGATTTTGCCGATAAAGTGCTTATGCAGCTTTCTGTCGCGCTTCGCGATGAGTTCACTGATGGCGCATTAATCGGCAGGCTGGGCGCGGACAACTTTGGCGTGGCTATCGAACACCCTAACCAGAATGAACACTTCGACCGTTATGTCAGTCGGGTATTTAAATGCCTGAAAACAGTGAGTGACAAAGTGGATTATCCGGTGCAGGCCTCCATTGGTATTGCTATTGCCCCTGATGACGGCAAACACAGCCGGGAACTGATCACACACGCGACGTCGGCATTACAGTCGCTTAAAGGTAAAGGTGAGGGACTGTTCAGCTACTTCAGTCGGGAGATGTCCACGCAGCTGCAGCGCCGGCAAATGATCGTGCATGCCCTACGTCAACCGGATTGTTTCGATAACTTTTCTCTGGTTTATCAGCCTCAGTATGAGGCTGTCACCCGGCGCGTCAGTGGTGTTGAAGCGTTGTGCCGGTGGGATCATCCTGAGCTGGGTCCCGTCTCCCCCGGAGAGTTTATCCCTATTGCTGAGGAAATCGGCATATCGGGTCGTATCTCGGACTGGGTTATTCGCAATGCCTGTGAAGAACTCACTCGCGCAGACTGTCTGCATGTCGTGCCACGGGTATCTGTTAATATTTCAGCCACCGAGTTTAACGATGAACTTCAGTTACAGTCACTCGCCCGCCTGTTTACCCACTACAGCGGTTTTGCCCGCCGCTGCCAACTTGAGATCACTGAAACTGCCGCGCTGGAGAACCCCAAAGCCAATTCGCAGTTATTACAGGCGCTCAAAGCATTGGGACTGCGCTTTTCAATTGACGATTTCGGCACCGGTTATACCTCGCTGGCTATGTTGCGCAACCTGCCGGTGGATGAAATTAAGATTGACCGCGCATTTGTGAACACCGTCGACTCAGATGTCAGCACCCGCCGGATTGTTAAATCAATCATTGATATTGCGGCAAACTTCGGTGTGAACTCCGTGGCAGAAGGCGTTGAAACAGAGAGCCAGCTGGCCGTGTTACAGGATAATCGCTGCACAGAGGTTCAGGGGTTTCTGCTGTGCCCCCCTCTGTCGCTCGACAAGCTGGTGCAGCGATTGAAAACCGAAAATACTGCTAAGGCGTCGGTGCTTCCGCTTTCCCCTCCACGCGCTTAGTCAGCGACGGCATAGTGGCAATGCCATCGCGTGCGGCATGAGCAGGGTATGCCTGGCGCAGGTGCCGAAGTTGCTCTTTTGCCGCATTGAGTATCACACCGGTATTTCCGCTTTGCTCTGTAAGTAACGCCACCCGTGCTTGTACCAGTGACCAGTTATTCGGGCGTGGCGCGAGCGTATTGCCGGTATACGTTTCCAGCCAGTCCAGTCCTCTGCTGACCTGATCGGTCTCGATGTAAAGGGCGGTAAGCGCCGGTACAAAGCTCACAACAGAAAACTCAACTTTATCCGCTTTTTCAAGCAGTTCAATCGCTGTTTGCTGATCTGCACGCTGATAGATGAAGCGTGGCGCACTTTGCCACAGACGTGCGGTTGACGAGTCGCCGGAGAGCGACGCCGCCTGTGAGAAGAAATGCACGGCCCGCTGTGTTTCGCCACTTTCCATCAGCAATGCCGCCAGATACAGGTTGTTCAGGGTTGATCGATTATCGACGTCAAGACAAGCCTGCATCGCCGTAATGGCACCGGCGAGATCGCCCTGCAACTGGCGTAACTTTGCCTGCCAGACATAAGCCCAGGTATAGCGCTTGTCCACACTTAAGGCTGTCTCAAGTGCCTGTTCAGCCGCTTCGTACTCCCCTCGCCAGATACGTACAATGGCCAGATTCACATTGCCCCACTGCGAGAGCGGATCAAGCTGTACCGCTCGCTGGGCGCGGGTAAGCGCTTTATCGGGGTTTAGCCGTGCCAGTTCGAGCTCTGAATAAAGGTACTGAGTCGTCGCATCTTCGCCCTGTTTTTTGATAATAAGCTCCAGCGCCTGTTCAGCCTTTTTGAAATCTCCTCGTTGTGTCGCCAGGATCGCCCTGGCCTGATGCGCGGCGGTGGCTGCAGGGTTGATGGCCAGAGCCCGGGCAATTTCACGCTCTGCCTGCCTGGTCGCCTGAGATGCCGGCAGATACCGATCATGAAAGCTGTGTCTGGCATAAATGTAGGCCAGTGCCGCATGTGCCTCAGCCATGGATGGCGACACCGCAATAGCTTGCTGGAACGCCTGCTCAGCACGGAAAAACCATTCGCTGGTTGTTCCGTTCATCAGCCAGTAGCGCCCACTGAGGTAGTGCTTATAGGCAATGGGGTCAGGGGTGGTTGTAATTTGCGCCTCGTGGCCGGTTACTGAAAGCTTTTCCAGTACCGTCTGCAGCACTGACTGCTTAACCGCATTAAGCTGCGAAAACACATTATCGTAACTGCCACGCCACAGCAGACTGTTATCGCGCACATCAACCAGCGACACCACCGCCCGCGTGCCCTCTCCGGAGGTACGTAAATCACTGGTAAGGACATAGCGGACATTCAGGCGCTCAGCCAGAAGTTGAAGCCGTTGCTCTTCAGGCATATCTCCGTCAAACGAATAGCCTGTCGCCAGTTGCAATGCACTGATGCTGGCAAGTTCACTGGTGAGATCCTCAGTCAGTCCCAAAATAAGCTGTGCCTGACTGTCTGTCAGCGCTGCGGTATTCATGGGCAATACGGCAAGGCGGGCCGGAGCAAAGCCTGGGGGAGTTTCATCCAGTTCGCCGGTATAAGTGCCCAGGATCACCGCCAGCACTATCATGCCGACAAACACCAAAGGTAACCAGAATGGCGTTACGGCAGTGTCTTTCGCGGCTTTTCCTGACTCCTTATTATCGTCGTCAGGCAGCGTTGACTGAGGCTCAACGGTAAGCCGATAACCGCGCTTTGGTACGGTCTGGATCAGCCGACGTGCACGAGAGTCATCTAACACATCGCGCAACTGAGAAACCGCCCGGGTGAGGACCTCTTCAACCACAACCCGGCCTTCCCACAGCGTTATCAACAAATAATCGCGGCTGACGGTATGACCCGAATACTCCACCAGCACACTTAATACCTGCATGGCTTTTGGCTCGACATGGCGAACCTTTCCATCCTTGGTGATGGTGTTATCGCCCATGTCGATGACGAAGTCTTCGAGCATAAATTTATCAGGATGTGGGCGGGTCACGCTTACCTCTTTCTCGGGAATTCGTTCAGCAAAAGCTGGTTTGGCCATTTCATTAGCTAAACCTTAGCGAATCGTTATGACATCGTCAGGTCCATCAGCGGGTTTACAACTACATTTTATTTGTAATTCGCCCCGATGCATCAGGTTTGCAAACAGGTGAAGTAACCGCCCCCAGACTGAAGGAATACTATCATGATAAAAAATCAAGTACGTACGTTTGCTGCAATTCTTTTAATGGCACTGATAACGAGCGGCGGTGCACATGCATCGGGGACGCTTCAGCTGAAAACCAGCATCGAGGATGTCAATGGAGTGCGCGACATTGAGGCAGGAAAGTATCCGGCGGGTATTCGCAAACTGCAGGCGCTCCTTAACAAAACCTCTGTAGCGGGCAACCGCCGTCCGTTGCTTACCAACCTGTGTGTCGCATACATTGCAACAGAGCAGTTAAATGAGGCACAACGAATTTGCGATGAGGCAATACACAAGGGTACGTCTCGTGCGTCGATTATCGCGTTGAATAATCGCGCCGTATTGCATTACCTGCGTGGAAACGTTGCATTGGCAATGGCCGATCTACAAACCGCCCGGGAAGCAGAACGGTTTACTCACCTGATTGCACAAAATAGCAATATCATTGCCGGGAACACGGCTGTTGCAAAGCATTAAGCTCCTGGCTTCAGGTAAAAAAAAAGCCAGCCTCAACGGCTGGCTTTACATTTATTTCGCTCTAACTTACTTAATACTGGCTGTCATATCGTGACGTAAATCAAACCGATCGAGTTTCATCACTTTAGACAAGGCATCAACAAAGTCATTGATGAACATTTCTTTCGAACCGTCATAGGCATACACCTCTGCCACAGCACGCAACTCGGAATTAGAGCCAAAGATAAGATCAACAGGTGTAGCCGTGTAGCGAACCTTACCTGATTGACGGTCTACCCCCTCATACACACCTTCGGTGTCCGTTTTCTGCCATTTAATGCCCATGTCTGTCAGATTGACGAAAAAGTCATTGCTCAGAACACCCGGCTTATCCGTGAAGATACCGTGCTTGGCATCACCGGCGTTGGCACCAAGTGCCCGCATACCACCCAGTAATACCGTCATCTCTGGTACCGTGAGGTTAAGCTGGTCGGCTTTATCAACCATCATGTCGGCCGGCCCCTGGTAACTGTTTTGAGCATCAAAATAATTTCTGAACGCATCGGCTTTTGGCTCAAGCAGCGCAAATGCTTCTGTGTCAGTTTGTGCTTGAGTTGCATCGCCGCGTCCCGGCGTAAAGGGCACCGTCACCTCGACGCCTGCATCGGCCGCTGCTTTTTCAATCGCTGCTGCACCAGCAAGCACGATCATGTCAGACATGGAAATCTGCTTGCCGCCAGAGGCATTGTCATTAAAGTTGTTACGGACATCTTCAAGCACGGACAGCGTGGCATTCAGTTGCTGAGGATCATTAACGTCCCAGTTTACCTGTGGCTCAAGGCGAACACGGGCACCGGTCGCACCGCCACGCATATCTGAGGCACGGAAACTTGACGCTGAGGCCCACGCGGCTTTAACCAATTGCTGTACAGTCAGATCGGTATCAAGTACCGCTTGTTTGAGCTGCTTGACGTCAGCATCGCTAACCAGCTCATGGTCGACTTTCTGCACCGGATCCTGCCAAATGAACTCATCGCTTGGAACATCGCTGCCCAGGTAACGCGCTTTTGGCCCCATGTCGCGGTGTGTCAGCTTAAACCAAGCTTTAGCAAAGGCTTGCTGAAACTCGTCCGGATTAGCCAGGAAACGTTCAGCGATTTTTTTATAGGCTGGATCGGTCTTCAATGCCAAGTCCGCCGTGGTCATCACCGGAGGATTCTTCTTGCCTTCGACATGCGCATCAGGCACCGCATCGTGCATATCTTTATTTTTGGGTACCCAGATGATGCCGCCACCCGGACTGCGGGTTTGTTCCCACTCATTATTTAGCAAGTTCGACAGATAAAGCGTGGTCCATTTCGTCGGCATTTGTGTCCAGGCACCTTCAAGACCACTGGTCACCGTATCTTCAGAATGGCCTTTACCACATTTGTTGTCCCATCCAAAACCCTGCTCTTCGACACCGGCAGCGCCAGGCTCTTTGCCCAGGCATTCGCTTGCTTTATGTGCACCATGCATTTTACCGAAGGTATGACCGCCTGCGACCAGCGCCATGGTCGATACCGACT
>CAZDUT010000165.1:0-7301 GCA_964508695.1 uncultured Alteromonas sp. | reverse complement strand
GGAAAAGTGCGGCATTGCATAGGCCTTAAACTCATTTATATTCCAGACTTCCCTGGCATCGGTGCCGATAAATGTAGCGTCGTCTCTGAACAGAGCAAAATAGTGTTCGGCGTTAGCCTGGGCTGCGTGGGTGTGAAGTGCGTCCAATACCTGACTTACTGCTTTTTCCGAGGCGTGGCATACGCTCATCAGGGCCAAGATTAAACTGACTGCTACTACCGTACTTTTCATACTCCGCTTTCCTTTACCGGTGACATGTTCCACATGGAACATCGACTCTGTGTAGGCGTAGACTATAGCAGTATTAAAATCGGAAGGGCAGAAATGACAAAGGCTCCTAACGGAGCCTTGATAGGTAGCCACTGAGAGCTTGTCATCGCCATTTCAGAGGCCAGCTACCGTTACCGGTAGTCTCGAATGCCTGATGCATATGCAGAGCAGGAACAGGGTCAAGTGTACGGTACCAACTATCGTTGTCAAACCTCATCACTTAAATGCGATAGATTCAGGGCGTGTAAAACACAGCCATACACATCGGCCATCTGCTCACGTCCCAGTCGCTGATTAAAATACCTGCGCTTATTCTGCCCTTTTTTGCGCGCTAACTGAATTCGGTTGAGTCGGTCGAAACTGACCCGGTAAATCATGTCTCCTTTTACCCAGGACGTCTGGCGCTGAAACGACCTGCTTTGCGGCATACTCTGTGTTGGCAGCGCATAGTGCCACTTCTCTACGGGGTCTGGCGCGGCAGAACTGATCGCGACCACGGTACAAAGATCGCTACCGCGTTTCATTTTAGGAGAAATAATTAATACGGGACGCCGCTTTACCATCTCGGGCTGTGAAAAGCCGGTACTAAAGTCGCACATCACCATGGTGCCAGGTTTAGGGTGATACGTTAGGCCCATCCGACAATGCTCCCCTGCTTAGGTCTAGTTAGCGACAACGGCATTTCACCCTGTGACAGGTTACCACTTACCAATTCAGTACACGTACGTGCCAAGAGTCGTAACTGGATCGACGTTCCTGCCGGTGACTTACAAGGACGTTTGTATCTCACCGGTGAGCAGCGTCTGTTTTCGTTTTGGAGCCGAGGTGTTGATAAGAGAAAAGTGGAATGGACTGTCCTGCCCGCCTGAGCTTTGCAGAGTGAGCTGACTGGGAAGTGGTGCTGGATTCAGAAAGCGGTTGGTTATGACAGACGGTGACGTGCTCAGCGGTGCCTGCTCTTCCAGTCTGGTAAGTGTCCTGGCCAGCACATGCATACCATGGGCAATCGACGACTTATAGCCAAGCAGTCTGGCGGTCCATTTATGGAAATGGATGGGGTTGTAGTCACCGCTGACACGCGCATAGCGCCGGCCGCACTGCTCCAAAAATGCCAGGGTTTCTTCACGTTGGCCGGCGCTGGGCGCGTCTGATTCGGACGCGGTGTTGCGTCTCGATGAGGTGCGGGCGGAGGCGATAGTGTCGGCGGTCATTCGGCGCAGGTAGGTGCTGGTGGCGGACACACAGCACTGACCATACTGCAGGACCTTAATCTCAATCGTTATGCTGATACCCTGGGCTTTCACACCAATGTCATTAACATGACAGTCGATGGTCAGGTTATCGTTACGCAAGGGAGAGTGCAGACAAATTTGGTTATCGGTTTGCACCATGCCTACCGGCGTAAACGGCGAGTCTTTGTGGGCTAGCGTACTGATATGTTGCGCAAGGCCAAGAAGCTGAGGAAAGCAAGGGTGCATGTGCGTATGGTGCCAGTCATGCAGCCGGTTGAATGCGGTAAGGGTGGCCTGGAAATCGGTTTTCGTAAACTGTCGCGAAGAAGCTATCTGGGGCACCTCTATGTGGCTCTGCTGATTAAACCAGGCATCAAGTTGTCGCTTATCCGCGCGTCGTGTCGCCGCACGTACCAATTGCATTAGCTGAACCACTGATCACCCCTTTATCCATTTTTTATCCACTGTACCAGCATTCCTGTCAGCTGGCTTTGGTTGTTTTATGTCGGGCATCATTACAAAAGCGTAAGCATCCGAATGCATTGAACCGTCAGTACAAACCATCAAAACATTATGCAGGTAACTGGCTATGTGGAGACAATCAGGGTTTTTGTCCGCGTTCCTGGTAATTCTGTGCGGCTGCGCACAGACTTCCCCCAGGCAAGAAACAATGGTGGCGGTGCCAGCTGACGGCATGAGCGGGCAGGCGATATTTGGTGCAACATTTGCGCAGCACGGTGGCGCAAATCTGGCAGACCTGAACGACGTCAATGTTGCAGTGGACGGTGAGTGGCACTTTCTGATTACCAAAATTCAGCCCCTGGTAACAGATGATGAATACCGCCAGCAATCGCAAGAGCGTATTTTGGTATCACCACGTGCTTACGCCGCTCACTACACCGGAGAGGCTGGTACAAAATGGGTTTACCGCACGGCCTCGAACACAGAAGTGGCTTACAATGGCAAGCGGACGTTGGACGAAGAAGTGCTCGCCGCCTCTGCACTGACCGCGGATGCTTTTTATCTGTTTGTGCTCGGGCCGCTTGCTCTGTCAGAGCGGGTTGACGACTGGAAGCGGTTACCGGATAAGATCTGGCAGGATAGATCGTATTACCGCATCAATGGTGAACTAACACCGGGCATTGGTTTGTCTGACAACGATCACATAACACTGTGGGTGGACAAGAAAACCAATCTCACATTACGACTACACATCACGCTGGAAGGCTTTGAATCAACCAAAGGTGCGCATGTGGATACCACCTATCTGGACTATCACACAGTCGGTCCTTTTACATTGCCTTCGCATTTCTTCGAGCGGGTGCTGGGGCCCATCAAACTGGATGCGCATGAATGGTGGTATACCGGCATTGATATTAACCGGGGTCTGGAGAAAGCCGATATCAGCATCAGCGGCTGGTCTGACAGGGCTGCGAGGCCGGCAACCAGTCTTTGAATCGGTCGTTTCAGAGGCAGCGAGATAAGAATAGACGTTGGCGTTATCACAACGGAAGATAGACTCGGGTATGGACGTTTAAGGGTTGGTGAGCACGGCCCTGCTCTGCTGCGACGGCCATTGCATAATGGCCATCAACCGTGGCGCTGTAACATTGCCACTGCCCGCCCGTACCTTCTCCCGGATCTGATACCCAGTGCAGCCGCGGGGTGTCGGCGACTGAAAAATAAAAGCTGTCAATGGGCAAGCTGAGGCCTTTTCCGGTGGCTTTTAACACCGCCTCTTTCAGGGTCCACAAGGAGTAGAAGTAGGTGGCGGCATCGACCCCGGCCTCAGATTTCTGGTTAAGCACTTCTGCGTTCCATTCAAAAGGATGAAAATACTCATCACCGATACGCTGATAATTTCGTTTACCACTGATAAGTTCAATATCAACACCAATTTGCCGGTGTCTGGCAAAACCAATCAGAATTTTGTCGCCGGAATGAGAGAGATTAAAGTGAAGGCCCCAGGCGTTATCATTCAGCCTTGGTTTACCGTGCTCGCTCACTGCAAATGTAAAGTCGCGGGGGGTGTTGCCAGGCAGGTAACAGGTAAGTAGCGAACGCAATGCCAGACGGGCAATAGCGTACTGGTGGCGACGGGATGCAGAGCGCATCGTCCTGAGCCGTTGTATTTCCTCATTAGCAAGCCCTCGTTGCGCGTGCTGGCTGGCTTGTTCCTGACTAATCTCACGGGTATCTATGATCCACACATGTGCGTCATTGTCAGCCAGGTGGCAGCGGTGTGATGACGAGCGCGAAAAGGGCTTAAGCATAGACAGGACGCCGCGTGTAGGTGTTTGTGACAGAGGCTGAATGCAACGATTATTAAAACAAAAAGCAGAAATAGTTTTTATACTGACATTAGTTTAAACTAGCGAACCGTTGGATTGAAGCAAATATAAGTTAGGACTGCATTACAATGTCTACACAAACAGAATCCGAATTTAAAATGGCTCAGCTCATGGTAGAAGCGTTAAATCTTGAAGACATGGACGCCGATGAGATTGAACCAGAAGAACAATTATTCGGAGATGGCCTGGGGCTCGACTCGATTGACGCACTTGAAATATCGTTAGCAATTTCAAAAGAATATGGTGTGCAGTTGAAAGCCGAAGATGAGTCTACGCGAGAAGCGTTTGCCACACTGCGCAGCCTGACGGCGTACGTCGAAAGCCATCAATAACCACAGGTAGCGCATCACCCCCTGAGTTTTGAAACACTACAGCCTCCCGGCCCACTCGGCGAATGCGCTCTTAAGGAATGCATTGCAGATTGCGGGCTGTCTTTGACGAGGTCGCGTTTTCGCACCTTCCCCTGGCGTTACCGTTTTTTATTCAGAGTGAATCATGCTAACTTTTTGCACATTGCATCTTTTGCAGTATGTGCGTGATGCGTTTGCTGTTTAAAACCTAAGCCAGGTCATTGTAAGTAGATGAATATAGATATAATTGACTACGAGTCCTGCTCGGCTGCAGGGATAAACCTTGCAGAATTGCGAGATGCCCTTAAGCACCACAGAAGCGGTCTTGTTAAAAACAACCTGCCTGAATCTGACCTGGATACCTGGATTGGCAGTGTTGAGCAGGTAAGTGCGGTTACCGACCTTAATCAATGGCAAAGCCGCAACAATGCGCTTGCTGCTCTCGGTCTTGAGCAGGGTACATTGCGCGATACGCTATCTACGCTGAAAAAGAAGTATGGATCAGCGCGGGTAGGTTTGGTGATGGGATCCAGCACATCCAGTATCGACAGAACCGAAACCGCCTACCACTTTCTGGATGAGCGTGGCGGATTGTCGCCTGCATTCCAACAACCGCTGGTTCATAATCCACATGCACCGAGTCTTTTTGTCGCGCACTATACCGGCATAGCGGGCCCGTCGTTAACCATTAACACCGCCTGCTCGTCATCTGCCAAGGTATTTGCCACGGCCGCACGCTGGCTGGAATACGGGATTGTTGATGCCGTGCTGGTGGGGGGCGTGGATACGTTGTGTTTAAGCGTATTGCACGGGTTTAATTCACTGCAGTTGCTGTCGGCCAATCCGTGTAAACCCTTCGACCATCACCGTGATGGTATCAATCTGGGGGAGGCGTCAGGATTTGCAATTTTGCAGCGAGCAGGCGAGAACGATAACGGCAGTGGCATTCGTTTGACCGGCTACGGTGAAAGCTCGGATGCCCATCACATGTCCCACCCCCACCCCGACGGTCTGGGTGCCCGGCTTTCAATGACACAAGCCCTGACACGGGCAAAACTGGATGCCAGTGCAATTGATTATATTAATCTGCATGGTACCGCCAGTCGCGCCAACGATTTGATTGAAGGTCGCCTGGTGGCAGATCTGTTTCCCAAAACCACCGTCTGTTCTTCTACCAAAGCCTGGATGGGCCATACGTTGGGCGCTGCCGGTATTACCGAAGCCATCATTGCTATGGACACGCTAAAGACGAATATCATTCCAGGCTCAAAAAATCTGGAAACACTGGATGAGGCGCTGGATTTTTCCATAACGGCGACCGACCAGGAGAAAGTCTGTCAGCATGTCATGACCAACTCCTTTGGCTTTGGCGGCAATAATTGCACGCTGCTGTTTAGTAGGGCTGAGTAATATGCAAGCAAAAGAGTTAACGTGTAAAGTCGCCAGCGTGGGTGCCTGGGGCAGCTATTTTGAGAGCTGGGACGCCTTGCAGGCGCTGTTACGGGGCGGTGTGTTACCGGAGGCTAAAAATAAAGGGCCAAAGCCGGCAGTTATTCCGGCTAACGAGCGACGCCGGGCGCCACTGCCCGTGCGTCTGGCGGTTGAAAGTTCATGGCAGGCAACACAATCAGCCGATATTGCGCCTGACAGCCTGACCTGCGTGTTTGTCTCCGGATTAGGTGATACCGATCTTACTGACTATATGTGTCAGACACTGGCGTCCGAGCACAAAGAACTGTCACCGACAAAGTTCCACAATTCGGTGCATAACGCCCCTGCCGGATACTGGACAATTAGCACCAACACCATGCGTGCTGCGAATTCTGTTGCAGGCTATCAGCAGTCAGTGTCACTTACCCTGCTCGAAGCAATGATCCAGTGTGAGGCCGAAGACGTGCCTATGCTGGTGACATTCTATGACGCACCGGTAGCCCCCGTTCTGGCACCTATCCTGAGTAATCAGCAGGCGTTTGCGTTCTCGCTGATCATCTATCCTGCCTCCGCGCAGGTTGACGGTATCGCTATTACCGCGGTCGTAGAGCAAGAGGACGCACCACACTGGCCTGCGCTGAGTACCGATAGTGCGTATCTCAGTGAACTGTATTCTGATAACCCCAGTGCCAGGGTGTTGTGTCTTGCTGATCTGCTTAGCCAGTCGGCGGATGCGGCGCACCCTGTTACCATGCCGTTAAGTAGCGGTACGTCATTGTCATTGCGCCGTGCCCGGGTTACATCATGAAACAGATAAATACCGACATCATCATCGCCGGTGGCGGATTAGCGGGAATGAGTCTCGCGTTGCAGCTGCATAACGCCAACCCGGGGTTGGCCATTACCATTGTTGAGAAGAATACCTTCCCGGTGCCGGATACCACGGCCAAGGTAGGGGAATCGACGGTGGAGATAGGCGCGCACTATTTTACCGATGTGCTGGGCCTGAAAGCGCACTTTCAGCAACATCATCTGCGCAAGTATGGCCTGCGCTGCTTTTTTGGCAACGTGCAGGGCGACTACAGCGAATACGATGAACTGGGGGTGAGTGAACTGTTTGGTATTCCGGCTTATCAGATTGAGCGTGGTACGCTGGAAAATTACCTGCACGGCTTGCTGACAGAAAAAGGCATTACGGTACTGGACGGTGCCGTACCTACGGATATTGACCTGGGTGACCGGGATCATCAGGTCATCTGTCAGCAGGGAGAGGAGCAGCATACACTCACAGGCCGCTGGATTGTGGATGCCGCCGGACGTCAGGCTCTGCTGAAAACGAAACTGGGTCTGGACAAAGAGACCGGGCATAAAGGCAATGCCGTATTCTTTCGGGTAAACCGCAAAGTTATTATTGATGAGTGGTCAGACAATCCGGCATGGCAGGCGAGAATTTGCGAACCAGGTAAACGCTGGCTAAGTACCAATCACCTGATGGGACCAGGCTACTGGATTTGGATCATCCCGCTGGCCTCCGGCGCCACCAGCTTTGGTATTGTGATGGACGATCAGGCGCTGGAAGACAGCCAGATAGTGACCTTCGAAGATGCCATGGCATGGCTGGAAAAAGAGCATCCGAACTGTGCCCGTTCGGTAGACGGTGCCGAATT
>CAZDUT010000164.1:0-7303 GCA_964508695.1 uncultured Alteromonas sp. | reverse complement strand
AAACGACGGATTTTTTGCAGTATGTTTCAGACACCCCCCAGCACCTCCCGCCAGATCCTCACCGTTACACGGTTAAACCGCCTTGCTCGCACGTTGCTGGAAAGTGAAATGGGACTGATATGGTTGTCTGCAGAGGTATCCAACTTTGTTGCTGCAGCATCCGGGCACTGGTACTTCACACTGAAAGACAGTAAGGCCCAGGTGCGTGCAGCAATGTTTAAAAATACCAATCGCATGGTGCGGCGGCGTCCTAAAGAAGGTGACAAAATCCTGGTGCGGGCGTCGGTCGGCATTTATGAGGCGCGCGGCGATTATCAGTTAATTGTTGAGCACCTCGAGGATGACGGTGAAGGCAGATTGAAGCAGGCGTTCGATGCGCTGAAAGCGAAACTGCTGGCCGAAGGCCTGTTTGATGCATCCAGCAAGCGCCCGCTGCCTGCCACCGTGCGTAAAATAGGCGTAGTGACCTCTGCCAGCGGCGCTGCCCTGCACGATGTACTTAGTGTACTCTCACGCCGTAGCCCGGCTACCGAAGTGATTATTTATCCCACCCTGGTTCAGGGAGACAGTGCGCCGGCACAGATAATCAACGCTATCAATACTGCCAATAGCCGCCAGGAAGTGGATGTTATTCTGGTTACCCGCGGCGGCGGCAGTATGGAAGACTTATGGTGCTTTAACGATGAGGCACTGGCTCGCACCATCGCCGCGTCGACACTTCCGGTTGTCAGTGCGGTGGGGCATGAGGTGGATGTGACCATTGCCGACTTTGTGGCTGACATGCGTGCGCCAACCCCCTCGGCGGCTGCGGAACAACTGAGCCAGGACACGCGTGCGTTACTGCAACAAGTGGATGGTCTGGTGGCCCGCCTTACACGTTCGATGCGAACGCGACTACACCACGCGCATACTCAGCTAAATGCCAGACATCAGCATCTTCGCGCCTTGCACCCGGCTAACCAGATTAGCGCCCAGTCCCAAGCGCTGTCGCGCCTCAACAAAAACTTAGTACAAAGTATGCTCCAGCAACTGAAGTATGCACAGGAGCACCACCGCAATATTGATTACCGGCTTCACCGGGCCTCGCCTGCCGATAAGGTGTCTGCTCTGGAACAACACGTCGTTGATCGCAAGCGCCGACTGATCCGCAGCATGACGCAACAACATACGCAGGCGTCGCAAGCCCTCGCTGCCAGAGTACAGCTGCTTCAGTCAGTCAGCCCGCTGGCTACGCTTGCACGAGGCTACAGCATTACCTTTAAGGGCAACGAGGCGGTGACGGCCATAAACCGTGTCGAGGCCGGGGATACGCTTATCACACGGGTTGCCGATGGTGAAATTTCGTCAACGGTGACAGCATCACACGCGATCTCTGACAACAGGGACTGACGCTATTGACATTGCCGGACCGGCTAAGCGATGCTGTGACCTTCACTTATTGATTTCGCGGTGTCCGTCGCCACCACACAAAAGGAGACAGCGCCATGGCACTCCGAGCTACGACCAAATGCTCGCTCTGGCACGTTGTGGTTTGTTGTCTCGCGCTGGCCGGCTCAGGCTGTGCCTCGCAGCAGGATTCGTTTGCGACGACACCCGTAACCGTGCCCAACTTGCCGGTAGAGACACTGGCGCTCTTTTCTACCTATACCAGTGACGCTGCACGAGCGCAGTGTGAAACCACCACCATGGCCTGTCGTGAGGATGCCCTTTCACCCGGCGCGTTTTTAAGTGCATTTAAGGACAGTGCAAACAACCACAAACTGGTTCAAACGGCAGATTATGAACTGCTGATTGCCAATTTAGGCCGCGAGCAACCTGACCCGGGCTGGTTCTCCTGGCTAACCCGCACGCCGCCGGCCACCACACAGTTTGCAGAGTTTACGCTGACATGGCGCGGTATTGAATTATCCAGCCGTGTGGTCGAAGGTACGTATCCCCGCACTATCGGTCAAAAAGCAATGGCACAGGCACTTATCAGTAAATGGTGGAACGATGTCAGTGACCAGGCCATTTTTTCTGCCAGCTATATCTACCGGCAACTGGATGCCAGTAACTATGATGCGGAGCTTAAACTGCCCGACAGTATCGACAACTTTCATCAGGCGATCACTGAGTTGTATCCTGACCCACTGGAAGGCGTAATCAGCCGCTACACCCATCCGGATTTTCAGGATGCGCTAGTGGATATCAGCATCTACCCTATTCGTCAGTCGTTGTCCCTGGCGACAACGCAAATTCTTGACGAAGAGTTGCATAATGAACTTGCTCAGGCTCAGAGCGTGGCCACCACCCGCAAACTGGAGCTCTCGATGATCCACACTGCGCAGGACACGCAGGTAATGACAGAACAGGGACCAGGCAGGCGCCTGGCATTGGCGGCATCCTCGCCTAGCCAGGACACCATTTACGCGAGCATTTATGCCTTTCGGCTTCAGGACAAGATCATCAAAATTACCACCACAATGCCCCCCGATTATTCGGATCCACTCATTCAGCGGGCGTTACCGGCAATTGACGTTCCGGGTGAATCACCGTTAATGGTAATGTTACGTGCCAAAAACCGTAACGCCCCACCGTCTCAACGTAAGCCGAAGGACTAACGCCGCTTTTTCGTATGGTATGACATCATACGGCGACGCTTACGTTGCTGTGACAAAGTCAATTGGTTTTTCTTGCCTTCAAACGGGTTACTCCCTTCACGAAACTCAATCCGAATGGGGGTCCCCATAACGTTCAGCGCACGTCGGAAGTAATTCATCAGATAACGTTTGTAAGAGGACGGCAACGCATCCACCTGGTTGCCATGAATAACAATAACCGGGGGATTGTAACCACCGGCATGTGCATATTTCATTTTCACCCGACGACCACGCACCAGCGGCGTCTGGTGATCGTCCTGTGCCATTTCCATGATTTGCGTAAGCATTGAGGTGCTCACCCGCCGCGTTGCACTTTGGTACGCTTCCTGAACCGACTCGAAAAGATTGCCTACGCCCGTGCCGTGCAACGCTGAAATGAAATGCAGGCGGGCAAAATCAACAAAGCCTAACCGGCGGTCCAGTTCACGCTTGAGCTCATCCTTTACTTCAGTGTCCAGGCCATCCCACTTGTTTACGGCGATAACCAGCGAGCGCCCAGAGTTAAGCACAAATCCCAACAGGCTTAAGTCCTGATCAGAAATACCTTCACGGGCATCGATGACCAGAAGCACGACATTGGCCTCTTCAATGGCCTGCAGGGTTTTCACAATCGAAAACTTCTCCACGGCTTCGGTGATCCGTGCGCGCTTACGCACACCTGCAGTGTCAATCAGGACATATTCACGCTCGTCCCGCGACATAGGAATAAAGACACTGTCCCGGGTGGTACCGGGCATGTCATAGACCACCACCCTTTCCTCACCAAGTATGCGGTTGGTCAGCGTTGACTTACCAACATTGGGTTTGCCCACGATTGCCAGCTTGATTGGCAGCTTCTGCAGCCGCTCATACTGGGCCTCGGCATCTTCTTCTTCCAGCGTTTCCTGTTCGGTGACCTGCATATCCGGAAACGTCGCTTCCAGTGGTGTGAGTGCCGTGCCCATCAATTGACTGATACCCCGACCGTGAGCCGCGGCAATCTGGTGAATGGTGCCGATCCCCAGTGAGTAAAAGTCTGCACTTTCGCTGTCACCGTCAATACCGTCGACCTTGTTAGCGACCAGTAACACCTGCTTGTTGATACGGCGCAGGTAATCGGCAATGCCCTGATCGGCAGGCAATAAGCCTGCGCGTGCATCGACCATAAAGATTACAACATCGGCTTCTTCCACGGCCAACAACGACTGCTGCGCCATGTGCTTGTCGATACCGTCCTCATCGCCGGTAATTCCACCGGTATCTACCACGATGAACTGGCGCTTTTCAAATGTTGCCTGTCCGTACTTCCGGTCCCGTGTCAGACCAGGATAATCGGCGACGAGCGCATCCCGGGTATTGGTAAGTCGGTTAAATAAAGTTGATTTGCCGACGTTGGGCCGGCCTACCAATGCAACAACAGGCAACATGATTGCTATCCTAAGGTGAAAAAATCAAACAGGCCGCGGCAAGCCGCGGCCATAAAACTGAAGTAAGTATACCGGTTCGCTGCGCAAGCGTCAGCTTTGCGGTGACAATCAGGAAGGGTTATGGTGTTTTAATTGACACCACTTCACCATCCCGGGTGACAACAATAATATCGTCCTTCACCCGTAACGGTGCAACATATACTGCCTCGTCTTCATCATCGCCCCCTACATCCAGGCGTGACACAATTTTACCGCTATCGGCGTCGATCCAATGCACAAAACCCCAGTTGTCACCAACCACAACGTAATCGCCAATAGGCTCAGCAGCCGTCACTGAGCGGCCTTTCAATGAACTCTGAGACCATAGCTCGATACCGTTGCGACGATCCAGGGCATAGATATTCGACTTATTGTCCACAACAAACAGCGAGTTCCCCTGCAGAGTCAAATCCCGGTATGCGCCGTATTCACGGTTCCAGATAATTCGGCCTGACCGCAACTCGACAGCAGCCAGCGTGCCGTTGTATGAAATAGTATAGGCGATGCCGCCGTATATAAGCGGCGTGGTATCTACATCAACAATGCGCTCCAGTTCGGTCGCACCGGAGGGTTTGCCGATGACGGTTTCCCACGCAACGGCACCGGAAGTAATGATGTTTACCTGTAACTTTCCGGTAGGGGTACCAACCAGCGCACCACCACTTGAGTACACCGGAGAGGAAATGCCGCGTAACGTCAGTGGCGGTGTATCGCCTTCCTGAACCCACAGCTGCTCGCCGCTTTCAGCGTCCAGCCCAAACACAGAGCCTGCGCCGGTGTTAACAACCAAAATGCCTTCCCCGAGCGCCGGAGCCGCCAGCACTTCACCGGGGACGGTAGCACTCCACAACACTTCACCGGAGTCTGCATCTAGTGCCATGACCAAGCCATTTTCAGACCCGATAAAAAGTTTGCCGTCGCCAAACGCCATGCCAGCCAGACGGGCAGACTCGCCGCTGCTCCACATACGGCTAAAGCTGCTGAGATACCCTTCATCGCGGAATACCGCAAAATTTTGTTGCCACTTTTCGTCGCCGTTATCAGGGTTAAGCGCCTTTACATTGCCATGGCGTTCTGCCACATAAAGCGTTTCGTTTGCATACACCGGGCGCAAGCGGGAGTAATAATAATCTACGCCATCACCAATATCGGCATCCCAGTTAACAGTGGGTTCAAACTGTTTTTCAATCGGCTTTAAACGACGGATTTCCAGTTCTTCTTCGTCCGAAAACCAGCCTTCGATGGTTGAGCAGCCTGAAAGTGAAACAGACATCGCTAGCGCCAGGCCTAATGCCCGGCTCAGTTGTTTGTGACGTTCACCAAATGTGTGAAGCAAATCAGTTACCTCGTATTATTGTTATGCGCCGGCGGCAACCGCCAGATTATCAAGCTTCATGCGAAGTACAGGGTTATTGGCATTTTTTTCCAGTGCCAGGGTGTACGCTTCACGCGCACTCTCAAAATCTTCCTGATGCACATAAATGTCACCTTTTACCTCGGCAACCTGCGCTGCAAAGGCATCTCCCTGGATGTCGCTAAGCGTAGACAACGCCGCATCAAACTGGTTCATCTCCATTTGTACACGCGCCAGTCTGATGGCTCCCATGGTGCGCAGGTGCGCATCGTCGGCGGTGCTGACAACGCGATTCAGGTGATTGGCAGCAGCGTCAAAATCGCCTGCTGAAACCGCCGAACGGGCGGCAACAAGGCTGCCGATGGTGGCATAGCCGGTATCGCCATGCGCTTCAATAAAGGCATCGAGCTGCGCAGGATCATTACTTTGTTCCAGTTGCTCAACTGCCTGCTGATAACCCTGTGACGCTGCTTCACGGGCCTCCAGTTGCGACTCGGAATAATAGCGCCAGCCCCACAGACCGCCTAAACCAAGAAGCGCACCGACAATGATCGCCGTTCCATGCTCTTTCCAAAATCGCTTGATCGCTTCAACCTGTTGTTCTTCTGTTGCGAACTGTTCCATCGCTTAACCTCTTGTTTAATCAGTACAAAGACTGACGTTAGCTTTCGTTTACCGTTGGGAAGCTGATAACAACCCTTTTAGTGTTTGTTCCAGGCCTTCAAGGGCCACGGTTTGCTGCGTGTCACCGTTAAGCGGTTTGACCGCGACCTGACGGTGCTGCATTTCATCATCACCCAGTAACAACGCAACCTGCGCGCCGCTCTTGTCAGCCCGCTTTAACTGTTTTTTCAAATTGCCGCCACCGCAGTGCATTAGCACCCGGGTATCCGGCATGTTATCCCGCAAGCATTCTGCCACTTCTGATGCATAACCGACAACCTCTTCACCGAGTGCGGTCACATAGACATCTGCCACTGAGGTGTCATGCTGATTATCCAATGTGCTGAGCATCAATACCAGGCGTTCCAATCCCATTGCAAACCCGACAGCTGGAGATGGCTTGCCGCCGAGTTGCTCGACCAGCCCGTCGTAGCGTCCACCGGCACACACTGTGCCTTGCGCCCCGAGACTGTCTGTCACCCACTCAAATACCGTACGGTTATAATAATCCAGCCCTCGCACCAGACGAGGATTGATCTCAAAATCTATGCCCGCCTGAGTCAAACGCTGACACAGGGTATCGAAATGGTGTTTAGACTCGTCGTCGAGATGATCGATAAGTAACGGCGCGTCTTTGATAGCAGCCTGCACATCCGGATTTTTGCTATCCAGCACGCGCAGCGGATTGGTTTCAAGTCTGCGGCGTGAATCCTCGTCAAGCTCGTCGGCGCGCGAGCGCAAAAAGGTGGTCAGGGTTTCACGGTACTGCTTGCGCGCTTCGTTTGAACCCAGGGAGTTAATCTGCAGTGTGACGTGCTTATCAATCCCAAACGCTTTCCACAGACGCGCAGAGAGCATAATAACTTCAACATCAATATCGGGACCGTCAAGGCCAAACGCCTCCACGCCGAACTGATGGAACTGACGATATCGGCCTTTTTGTGGTCGTTCATGACGAAACATCGGCCCCATATACCACAGCCGTTGCTGTTGGTTATACAGTAAACCATGTTGATTACCCGCCCGAACACAACTGGCTGTGCCTTCCGGCCGGAGTGTCAGGCTGTCACCGTTACGATCTTCAAAGGTGTACATTTCTTTTTCGACAATGTCCGTTACCTCGCCGATAGAGCGCTTAAACAAGTCAGTGCTCTCTACAATGGGAGTCCGGATTTCCTGGTAGCCATAATTTGCTACCACCT
>CAZDUT010000163.1:5131-7378 GCA_964508695.1 uncultured Alteromonas sp. | reverse complement strand
GTGAAACTGATAGCGTAATAGACTTATACACCCATTCGACATAGTATTTACCTATCAGGAAAATACGTTTAATTTGAGATCCAATGTGAAAAGCGACAATAAGCTCCCTTCAGTAAAACAATTGCGCTATTTTGTCACCGTCGCACGCCACCTTAACTTCCGGCGGGCAGCACAAACACTCAGTGTTAGCCAGCCGACGCTGACCAGCCAGATCAATGCGCTGGAAACCCACCTTGGACTAACCTTGTTCGAACGTTCTCGTTCGGGCACGCTGCTCTCGGCGCAGGGCAAGATGCTGCTTGAGTACGCTGAAGAGGTCCTGAAGTCGGTCGTAGAGTTCACAGACATGTCGCAGGCGTTGTCACAGGGTGAGAAAACCACATACCGGCTGGGGATCCCCCCCACGCTGGGGCCTTACCTGCTGCCTCACATTTTGCCGGATATCCATAAAGCCAGACCCGGCCTGAAGTTCTACGTACGAGAAGCTGCCCCGAAACAGCTGCAGGAAGGGCTGATGTCCGGTGACTTTGATGTGATCCTTTCTCCCATGTCGAACAAGGACTCACAAATCCAGGTACAACCGCTATTTCTTGAACCACTGAAATTCGTGATTTCAGCAGAACATCCGCTCGCCGGCGAGGCCTTCATCAGCCCTGACAGTATTCGCGGCGAAAAGGTACTGACACTGGAAGATCGTCACCACTTTCATTACCAGGTACAGGATGTGTGTGCCCGGCTGGGCGCAGTAATAGACCGCGATTATGAAGGTACCAGCCTGGATACGCTGCGACAAATGGTGGTCATGGGGATGGGCATGGCCTTTTTGCCGGGGCTGTATGTGCATTCGGAGTTACACGATCCGGAAGCGCTGCATGTGTGTGAAATACTGGACATGCCGATTGTTCGACAGCATATGCTGGCCTGGCGTAATACTTCCCCCGCCCGCTCTGTGTTTCGTGAACTGGCGACGCTGATGCGTACCGTGATTCAAAACCGTCTGGCAACCGCTGTATCGGTATCAGATGTACAGACGGACTGATACCGTCAGGCGCCGAGTATGCATTCAGCCCCTGACGGATCAGCTAGATTTTAAACTGATTCACCAGTTCCCGCAGCTCGGCGGATACACCGCTTAGCTGGGTGGCTTCCACAGCCAGTTCTTCAGCATGCTTACTGGTGGTATCACTAAGTCCCGTAATAGTTACCAGCGACTTATCAATATCCTCTGCAACAACCGTTTGTTGCTCAGTGGCTTTGGCAATTTGCTGACTTTGTGCCTGTACGGTGCCGATAGACTCATTAATTTGCTCAAGCGACGTCACAACCTGCTCGGTTTTTTCAACACCGCGTTGTGACTTTTCCTTGCCATCCAGCATGACCTTATCGGTTTGCTCGGCCATATTCTGCAAGCGCTCAACCATGCGGCGAATATCATCCGTAGAATCCTGGGTGCGACTCGCCAGCGAGCGGACTTCGTCCGCGACCACCGCGAATCCCCGTCCCTGCTCACCGGCCCGCGCTGCTTCAATGGCGGCATTTAATGCCAGCAGGTTGGTTTGTTCGGCAATACCGTTAATCACGTCGATTACCGCCCCAATATTGTCAGACTCCTGTGACAGCCCGCTTACCACTTCAACACCGTCATTAATCGACGCCGCCAGCGACCGGATTTCAGCCATGGCCTCCTCAGCCTGAAGCTTGCCATCCCCCACCAACCGGTCTGCTTTCGTGGCCGCTTCGCTGGACTGGGCAGCATTTTCAGATATTTCGACCACGGTCGCCGCCATTTGCGTGACTGCGGTGGAGACACTGTCGACCTGCGCCCGCTCCTGCTTCATTTGTGAACTGGTGTCCTGTGACACATCCCGCAGATGGGCAGCCGCTTCTGCAACGGCCCGGGTATGGCTGGCCGTTTCGCGAAGCAAATCTCTGAGCTTATCGGTGAAGCGGTTAAATTCGACGGCCAGCGCCCCAATCTCATCCTCACTTTCAATATCCAGGCGCTTGGTCAAATCGCCGTCACCACTGGCAATTTCTGCCATGGCCGTACGCATTTTTTTAATTGGCGAGGTAATTTTTGAGCCCGCATAAAAGGTCACTGCCGCGATGATAAGTATGATGATCAGCGAGACCAGGGTAGCGGTCATGATGGTGTCGTTAATCGGATCACTAATCAGCGACTCGGGAATAAGGATCCCCAGCGCCCAGTCCATCCGGGGCTCATTAAGTGATGCATGCTGATAGACG
>CAZDUT010000163.1:0-5121 GCA_964508695.1 uncultured Alteromonas sp. | reverse complement strand
TCGCCCTGCCATGTAACGGACACCATGCCGTCTGCACTGTTGCGAATTTGCGTCGTCAACTCGTCAAAGCCCGCAGTATCGTCGAACACACTGTTAAATGAGGCGATCGGTGAGCTTAGGGGAAGCGACTTTTCCTGTTCGGGAAAATAGACAATGTTTTGTTTATCATCCAGCAAAAATGCTGTGCCCTTACCCTGAAAGCGAATGCTGTCGATCACCTCACCCACCGTACTAATGGCAATATCCACACCGCCTACGCCGATAAGTTTTCCGTTATGCTGAACAGGCGTTTGCACCACTGCGGAGATACTGCCGTCCTGGGAGTCGACAGCTGGCGGAGTGACGTATAACTGCCCGGTATTAACCGCCGTTTTAAACCAGGGACGCTGGGTAGCGAAATAGCCTTTTGACGCATCACCGGCATCAGGCCCTTCAGTGTCGACACCGACCCGTCCCACTTCATAAAAATACTCTCCGGTATTGGCAGAGCCAAAAAACGCCGACTTTATGTTCTCGTCATTATCGCTAACGTTGCGAAACAACTGATAAATGGTTTGTGTGTCTGCTACGGTGCGATCAGGTGCGCCGCGCTGGTCATGCGCGTAAAAATAGTCACGCAGAAACGGACTACTCAGAAAAGCTTTGGCAACTCCCCCGTATTTGGCAAAAAAGCTTTCCACAGCCAAGGCTTCAGCTTTCACCAGACTCGCCACGTCCTGTTCAACAGTCTGGCGGGTTTTGCTACCAATATAGTTCACGGCAATAAGTGCCGTGATGAATAAGAGGGCGGCTATGCTGCCTCCCACGATTAACATAAATTTTTTCTGGAGGGACATCGACTTCATACTGCCTGCTCTTTGTTATACCTGTGCGGATGGGTATTATTTTTATTGTGCGACTGTTATCGCGTCTGTCAGTTTGGCCTCCAGGCCAGCACACTGATCTTATTCTGAACAGTTTTTACACTGCTATAACGGTTATACCAAACTGATTGTTTTTTGAAAGGAAAATTTGTTCAGCATTTACGCCAAACGAGCAACAAATTATTCGCAGGCATGCTGTTAACTTGCTGTAAGGTCAGTAAATTTGCCCAGTGTTTAAGTTCACTGATATCACGGTAGCCACCATAACCTTGTTCCCGTAACGAGCGGTCGAAGTCACGGTTACTGACCGAGGAATGTTCGCCGTCTTGGGTAAACGGCCCATACTGACAAAACACCCCGCCTTGCGGCAGAGTATGACCGATTTGCTGCATCATCAGCTTGGCTTCATGACGCTGCATAATGTGCGCGGTATTCGCCGTAAAGATTGCATCGTAAACGTTGCTGGGCAATGTCGTCTCGCCAATGGTCACATTAAGCGGCGGCAATACGTTTTGCAGTTCCGCATCCGCCAGCCAGCTTTTGATGCCTGCATGGTATTCGGGCTGATCACTGGTCTGCCACGTAAGATGTGTCAGGTTAGCGCCAAAATGCACGGCATGCTGCCCGGTACCACTGCCTATTTCCAACACTTGCTGCGCATTTGCCAGCTCGCGCTGCAGGATACTGAGAATCGGCCCCTTGTTATTTTCACAGGCCTGACTAAATGGCTTAGCCATCGGCCATATTCGGTGCCAGCCAGCGTGCCGCCTCCGCGATTGTCCAGCCTTTGCGTGTCGCATAGTCTTCCACCTGATCCTGCTGTATTTTCGCTACCGCAAAATACCGGGACTGCGGATGCGAAAAATACCAGCCGGAAACCGATGCACCGGGCCACATGGCATAACTGTCGGTCAGTGTCATAGACGTGTGCTTTTCCACGTCCAGCAGGTCCCAGATAAGCTGTTTTTCGGTGTGTTCCGGGCAGGCGGCATAACCAGGCGCCGGACGGATCCCCTGATACTTTTCACGGATAAGCGCTTCATTGGTAAGTGCTTCCTCACTGGCATACCCCCATAACTCCTTGCGCACCTTCTCATGCAGGTATTCCGCAAACGCCTCAGCCAGACGGTCACAGACGGCTTTTACCATAATCGCGTTATAGTCATCACCGGCCTGCTTGTGCGCATCCGCGAGTGTATCTTCACCAATCCCCGCAGTAACCGCAAACGCACCGATGTAGTCGGGAATACCAGTCACTTTTTCGGCAACAAAATCGGAAAGGCAATAATTCGCCGCGCCTTTTTTCAGTGTCTGCTGGCGCAAATGATGGGCCACCCCACGCACTGTATCCCGTGACTCACTCTCGTAAATTTCAATATCATCTGCCACACGGTTCGCCGGAAATAACCCTGCCACGCCCCTGGCCTCTATGGCTGGCTGTGCGCTTAATTCGTCAAGCAACTGATTGGCATCCTCAAACAGGCTTCGAGCCTGTTCTCCCACTACCTCGTCATCGAGGATCCGGGGGTACTTACCGGCCAGTGACCAGGTGAGAAAAAACGGCGTCCAGTCAATATATTGTCGCAAGGTGGCGATATCGGCGGAAACCGGAAACACACCGAGCTTAGCAGGCACTGGCGGCGGACTCGAAAAGTCAGGCTTAAAGGCATTTTCACGGGCGTCGTCCAGCGATACGGGACGTGAACGGGGCTGCTTACGGGCGTGCTGTTCCCGCACGGTGTCGTACTCTTTTTGCAGTGCCTGCGCGAACACGTCACGCGACGCACGGTTCAGCAATTTCTGGCAAACCCCCACAGCACGGCTGGCGTTAGGCACATAGACCACCGGCGCATGATAATTGTGCTCAATTTTGACTGCGGTATGGGCCTTGGACGTGGTGGCACCGCCGATCAGCAGCGGTATATCAAACTGTTGGCGCTCCATTTCACTGGCGACATGCACCATTTCGTCCAGCGAGGGGGTGATTAGCCCGGACAGGCCTATCATGTCCACCTGTTCGTCTTTCGCGGCTTGCAGCAGCGTCTGGCAAGGCACCATTACGCCTAAATCAATGACTTCAAAGTTATTGCACTGCAGGACCACCCCCACAATATTTTTACCAATATCGTGCACATCCCCTTTTACCGTGGCTAACAGTATTTTGCCGTTACTTTTGGTGTCTTCGCTTTTCTCGGCTTCGATATAGGGCTGCAGATGGGCTACTGCTTTTTTCATCACACGCGCCGACTTGACGACCTGCGGCAGAAACATTTTGCCTTCACCGAATAAGTCACCAACGACATTCATGCCGTCCATCAAGGGACCTTCAATCACATGAAGCGGCTTTTCGGCGGCCTGACGTGCCGCTTCAGTATCCTCAATAATGTAGTCGGTAATCCCTTTTACCAGCGCGTGCTCAAGGCGTTTATTTACCTCAAGTTCGCGCCAGCTGAGATCTTCCTTAGCAGCCGCTTTGCCATCACCCTGATATTCTGGCGCGATATCAAGCAGTCGTTCGGTCGCATCACTGCGCCGATTCAGGATCACGTCTTCGACCGCATCACGCAGTTTGTCCGGAATTTCGTCATACACTTCTAACTGGCCGGCGTTAACGATCCCCATGTCCATACCGGCACGGATGGCGTGGTACAAAAACACTGAATGCATAGCTTCCCGCACAGGGTTGTTGCCCCGGAAGGAAAAGGAAATATTCGACAGCCCACCTGAGATATGGGCATAGGGGCAACGGGCACGGATCTCGCGCGTAGCCTCAATAAAATCTACCGCGTAATTGTCATGGTCCTCAATCCCGGTGGCAACCGCAAAAATATTGGGATCAAAAATAATATCTTCGGGCGGAAAGCCGACTACCTCGGTAAGGATTTGATAACTGCGCTCACAAATTTCAACTTTGCGTGTTTTGGTGTCGGCCTGACCGGACTCATCGAACGCCATAACGACGGCCGCCGCGCCATAGCGTTTAATCAGTGAGGCTTGCTCAATAAATTGTGCTTCGCCTTCTTTCAGACTGATGGAATTTACAATCGCCTTTCCCTGTACACATTTGAGCCCGGCCTCAATCACTTCCCATTTCGACGAGTCAATCATGATGGGCACTTTGCAGATATCCGGCTCAGACGCGATCAGGTTGAGAAAAGTCTGCATCGCCGCTTTGGCATCAAGCATGGCTTCGTCCATGTTGATGTCGATGATCTGCGCACCGTTCTCTACCTGCTGGCGGGCAACATCCAGGGCGGCTTCATAGTCATCGCTTAAGATCAGTCGCTTAAATTTGGCTGAGCCGGTGACATTGGTACGCTCACCAATATTTATAAATGTGGCAATTTGCTGTGTCACACAACCTCCTAATGCACAAACGGCTCAAGGCCGGCCAGGCGCATTCTGGGTGAATATTTGGGTACTTTACGCGGCGCGATGCCGGCAACCGCATTGGCAATGTCACGTATGTGCTCTGGCGTGCTGCCGCAACAGCCTCCGACAATGTTCACCAACCCGGACTGAGCCCATTCTTTTATGTGTTCAGCCATTTCGGGTCCCTGCATATCATACTCGCCAAATTCATTTGGTAACCCTGCATTGGGGTGAGCTGACACCAGGCATTCGCTGACCGCTGACAACTCTTCGACATACTGACGCAGCAGGTCAGGCCCCAGCGCGCAATTTAAACCAAAGGAAAGCGGACTGATATGGCGCATGGAATAATAAAAAGCTTCGGTTGTCTGGCCCGACAGTGTACGCCCTGATGCGTCGGTAATCGTGCCTGAAACCATGACAGGCAGACGCGTCCCTTCAGCCTCAAAGACAGACTCCACCGCAAACGCTGCTGCTTTTGCATTAAGCGTATCAAAAATGGTTTCCAGCATAATGATATCGACGCCCCCTTCCATCAGGGCTGCCACTGACTCAGAATACGCAGCCACCAACTCATCGAAGCTGACATTGCGCTTGCCCGGATCATTTACATCCGGTGAGATTGAAGCCGTACGGTTAGTTGGTCCTAACACTCCGGCGACGTAGCGTGGCTTGTCAGGCGTTTTGGCGGTATACACATCGGCTGCGCGCCTCGCGATGCGGGCGGCAGCACGATTAATCTGGGCAGACTGGGCCTGCATGTTGTAGTCAGCCATGGCTATGGTCGTGGCATTGAACGTATTGGTTTCGATAATGTCCGCGCCCGCGTCGAGGTAATCGCAATGAATTTGATAGATAAGGTCGGGCTGGGTAACAGACAGTAAGT
>CAZDUT010000162.1:0-7435 GCA_964508695.1 uncultured Alteromonas sp. | reverse complement strand
TGGAAGAGCCCGGCCGGCCCGATCTCAAGCAGTCGAACCGGGGCCCGGGCACGGGTATCATCAGGCCTGACTTTTAATTTGAAACAGGTAACATAATACCTGAAGCATGCGGGGAGCTAAACCACAATGAAATTAAACTGCGACTTAGGTGAGAGTTACGGTGCCTGGCGGATGGCAGTCGATGAACACATCATGGTGTATATCGACCAGGCAAACATTGCCTGTGGCTATCATGCTGGTGATCCGGTTGCCATCAGCGATGCCATCACGCTGGCTAAAAAACATAATGTGTCGATTGGCGCACACCCTGCTTATCCGGATCTGCAAGGCTTTGGACGACGCAGCATGGCCATGCCTGAACGCGAACTGATTGCCTGTTTACATTATCAGATCAGCGCGCTGCGTGGGATGACAGCAATTCAGCAAGTCACGCTGGATTATGTGAAACCCCACGGTGCACTGTATAATGATCTCATGCGTGACACCGCCCTTAGGCGAAGCGTGATGAGAGCGGTGGCTGACGCCGGAGAAGGGCAGTTACCATTAATGATACAGGCTCACCCAGATTTCGCGCAGCATAAAGAGGAAGCGGCTGAACTCGGTATTGACCTGATGTTCGAAGCCTTTGCCGATCGTCGCTATGATGAAAGTGGCTATTTAGTCTCGCGGCGTAATAGCGGTGCGGTGTTAAATGCCCGGCAGGCACTCGAGCAGGCGACCCGGCTCATGGATGACGGGGTGATCATAACCGAAACCGGCAGCCAGCTTTACCTGAAAGTAGACTCGCTCTGCGTGCACGGCGATTCAGAAGAAGCAATCGCCATGGCCGAGCAACTTCGTCTGGCGCTGACAAAAAGAAAACTTAATATAACCCCTTAAGGAGGTGCGATGTCGCCTTTTGGTGCTATTCGCAGCATTGAGCCCGCCGGCATGGATGGCGTAATTCTTTATTTCGACGGAGACAGCCTGATCACCAGAAATAATCATTGTCAGGCGTGGGAACACGCCTTGCTCAGTGCATCATTTCCGTGGCTAAGAGATACACTCCCTGCCTATGACTCTTTACTCATTGTATTTGATATCAGGCAAGTGGATAATCATCAGGTTTACCATGCGTTACGGCAATTAAACATCGCGTCGGATGCCGCAAAGAAAGCCGGTACGATGCACCGTCTGCCCGTGTGGTACGGTGCGCCGACGGCGAATGATTTGAAACACATCGCCGCCCAGACTGGGCTAACGGAAGAAGAAGTGATTGCCTGTCATCAACAGACAACCTATCGGGTTTATGCGGTAGGATTCGCACCGGGCTTTGCTTACATGGGAGAGGTGGATGATCGTATCGCCTGTCCACGGCTTGATACCCCACGCGATAAAGTCCCTGAAGGGGCGGTCGCGATTGCTGATAACCAAACCGCGGTGTACCCGCAATCTTCACCAGGCGGCTGGAATCTGCTGGGTCTGTGTCCCTTATCAATGTTTGATGGCTCGGAAACGTATACGGCCAGATTGGCCGTTGGCGACGAAGTGCGTTTTGAAGCGATCGATGACGCAACATTCCGGGAGATGAAGGATGAGTAGCGTACCGGCCACAGGGGTAGAAGTCAGACAGGCCGGTTTTGCGACCATTCTGGTAGACAGTGGCCGCTCTGGCACCCAGCGATTTGGCTTTAGTGAGTCAGGTCCCATGGATCATGATGCATACTGGTGGGCAAACTGGCTGTGCGGCAATACAGCCGGGACTGCGGCGTTTGAGGTAATGGGTGATGCAGAATTTGTCAGCCATATTGACGTGCAGTGTGCAGTAACAGGTCCCTCAGCAGATGTAATGGTGAATCAGCAGGCCCGGCCACGCTGGACCACACTCGATATCAGGGAAGGCGATGTCGTTTCGGTTAAAACAGAAAAACCAGGCCAGCGTAGTTATCTGGCCTTTGCGGCACACTGGGCTGTAGAGTCTGTGATCGGCAGTGTGTGCACCGTCGCCCGTGAACATTTGGGCGGCCTGAGCGGGACCGGTGACGCCCTTCAGCCAGGTGATACGGTGGCCATGCAACCGGCAAACCCGCGCATTATTCGGCAGTTAAACAAAGAGTTTCAGCCCAACTATGACCTGTCACTGCCAATCTCCGTGGTCAGCGGCTACCAGCACAACGCGTTTTCACGGGCAGCGAGAAGCCTTTTTTATAACAGTGACTACCGTATTTCGAATAAAATAAGCCGTATGGGTTACCGACTCTCGGGCGCCGCAGTCGCCTGCGACTCCCGAAGTCTGCGCTCCGAAGGTATAAACTTAGGCGCAATTCAGGTGCCGCCTGATGGTCAGCCCATCGTTATGATGCGTGATCGCCAGACATTGGGAGGTTACCCCAAGCTGGGCTGTATAGCGCTAATCGACATTAACCGATTCGCCCAGGCAGTACCGGGGGACGTTGTGACGTTTCGTCAAACTGATATGAACACCGCCCGTGCTGCTTATTTGTTAAAATTAGAGAAGCGAGCACGCTTAACCGGGGGCCCCGCGTGACAACTGCATTTTTAAATGGTGATTATCTGGCGCTTGAAGATGCCAGGATTTCTCCGTTAGATCGGGGGTTTTTATTCGGAGATGGCATTTATGAGGTCATCCCCAGCTATCAGGGGCGCTGCGTGGGCTTTAGTGCGCATATGGCACGTATGCGCCGGAGTCTTGATGCACTGAGTATCAACGATGGATTGAGCGAGACTGACTGGCAAGCCATCATTGATCGGTTACTCGAGGCCAACCAACCGGCCATGCCTGATGGCAATATCGGCTTGTACCTGCATGTCAGCCGGGGGGCCGATGTAAAACGTCATCATGCCTACCCGGATAAAGTGACACCGACGATTTTTGCTTTTGCGTTTGAAATACCGGCGCCAAAACCTGAATCCAGAGATGCCGTTACGCCGCTTAAAACGGGACTGGCAGAGGATCTGCGCTGGCAGCGCTGCCATATTAAGTCTACGTCGCTGCTTGGCAATGTCATGCATTATCAGCAAGGCCATGCGAGCGGGTACCAGGAAACGATTTTATATAATCGTGAACGGCAGGTAACCGAAGCCAGCTCCTGTAACGTATTTATGATGAAAAACAACCAGGTGTTCACTCCCCCGCTTGATCATCAGCTACTGCCAGGTATTACCCGTGCGCTGTTAATCGCCAGTCTGGAGCGAGCAGGGGTAACGGTAAACCAAACACCATTTACCATTGATTCGTTGCTGGACGCAGACGAAGTTTGGCTTACCAGCTCAAGTAAAGAAGTGGCGCCGGTGACCGAAATAGCCGGGCACGTCATTGGTGGTGGAGAAGTAGGGCAAGGCTGGGAAACGGCCATCAAAGCCTATCACGCACATAAGTTTCAGCTGTAAAATAAAAACGCCTGCATGTGCAGGCGTTTTATTAAACCCATTGGCGTTCTTATTAGTCAGGGCGTTCGCACGTGCCGTCGGTACATTCACCGTAAAGGTAAAGACTGTGGTGCGTAAGCTTCATGTTATTTTGCTTTGCCACCAGTTCCTGACGTTCCTCAATGATGTCGTCCTCAAATTCAATGACCTTGCCACACTTCAGGCAAACAAGGTGATCGTGATGATCTTTATGGCTGATTTCGAACACTGACTTACCACCTTCAAAGTGGTGGCGGTTCAGAATGCCGGCATCATCAAACTGGTTGAGTACCCGATAAACCGTTGCCAGACCAATCTCTTCGCCCTGTTCGATCAGAATCTTATAAACGTCTTCAGCGCTAATATGCTGGTTTTCTGGATCCTGCAGGATCTGCAGAATTTTTAAACGGGGCAGGGTAACTTTCAGGCCCGCTTTTTTTAGTTCTTTATTCTGATCCATTGTCTACCACAAATACGCCATTTCAGAAGATGTCCCTATTATAGGTAACTGATGCGGATTTGAAAGGAAAACAGCAGCAAGTCTTATGGGGTGATGAATTTTTGTGCGTCAGACGCCGTTACGGCAACCAGTGAAAAGTCGGTGGCGGCGAAGCGTCGACAGTGTAATTCTCAGATCCTTTCCCCGTAGGCCAGTCAGTGATTCATTTAACAATGATGTTAACCAGTACAAAAAATCAAAAAAAGTGAAGATTTTGTGCAGCATTCCGATAAGAAAGTATACCAATTGATTATTTTAGTCTCACACAGAGGGAATTACTCTGAATAAACTGGCTGACTAACCGCGTATGAGGCATAAAATAAAGCATGCATTACGTTAACATGCTGTTAAACTAATTTACGGAAAGTGTCGGCAGTGTGGACACAGAGCGTCCGTCACGCAGTGACTTGGACGCAGACGTGATCCCCGCCGTGCTTTTACAAATTACCGTGGGAAGTAAAAAAATAAGAGTAATACGATGCAGTTAACGGTTATAAGAAAAATAAGTCTGGGGTTTGGGCTCTTTGGCTGCCTGTTATTAATTACCAGTATTCTGTCCTATTTTGGCCTCAAAGATATTCGCTCATCGGCCTATGACGTGGTCGAAATTAAAATGCCGGTTCAGGCTAAAATGGTGGAAGTGAAAACCGACATTCTGTCTTTATCGACGATCACCGCCAATGGTTTTCATGAAGATACGGCGCAAAGCCTGACCGCAAATCGCCAGCAGTTCGACGGGTTATCCGGACAATTCCTTCGTCAAATTGATGCACTTGAGCAGACCCTTAACAATAACGAATATGCCGGCAACGCCGCCACGCAGAGCCACGGTTATGTTGCGCAAAGTACCCTGATGTATGATGCGCTGATGGCGCGAATTCGGCTTGAAAATGCCATTGCAGAAAAGCTCGATCTCGTGCTGATGGCGGCGGACGAGGCCAGTGCGTTGATGCTCGACTTGTCCTATCTGGATCCCGATATTCGCGGTGTGCAAACGCTCATTGGTGCGGGGACCAATATTGATAATAAACTGCTGACCATGAACACCGCATTCAGTGAGCTTGCGGCGACGTCTGATCCTGAGGCAACGGCCAACATTATTGCCGATCTTGAATATCAGCTTAGCAACCTTAAAGTGGACAAAGACTACATTAACCGTCTGGCTGATGGCATTGATGACGGCGGCACTGTTGAGGCGTTTAATCAACAATACGACACGCTGTTATCGGAGCTCCAGGGAGAGCAGGGACTGATAGCGCTGCAGCAAGCCAAGCTGGATAAAATTGATGCCAGCCTGCAGCACCGCAATGCTGCGAATGCCGCGCTGGACGCGGCACTTAGCAATATAAACCGCCTGTTCGAGAATGTGAACAAAGATACACTGGAAGGGCAAACGGCGATCCTTGACTCTGTGCAAAACAACCTTGTCAAAAATGTGGCTGTTGCTGTATTGGGTCTGGCTGCAGCGTTTGTACTGGCATTAATCGCCACGCGCAGCATTGCCCGCCCACTGGCCAGAATCAATCACGGCTTAACCCGACTCAGTCAGGGCGATCTCACGGTACAACTGAAAAACGAAGGCAACGATGAGTTTTCGGCGTTGTCCGGAAAGGTCAATGCACTGACTGACAGCCTGCGGGAACTGGTCGGTAATATCCTTGAACAGGAAAAGCAACTGGCAGATGTCACCAAGCAAAGTGTCGCTTTGGGTGAGCAAAGCCTGAAAAATGTTGATGCACAACGGACAAAAGTCACTGAAACCTCGGATAACACGCAGAATATCCAAAATACCAGTCACAGTAACCTGGCGCAGATTGAAGAAGCCATGGAAGCACTCACTACGGTGTCCTCGCAAAGCCAGGAAATCTCAACACTGGTCAGAAAAAATCGTGATCAGGCAAACCAGCAGGCGGCCCAGGCCGAGGAGTCTGCGAAGATCATCGGTCGTCTGGAAGACAACAGTCGCAACATTGGCAGTATTCTGGATGTCATTAAGACCATTGCCGAACAAACCAATTTACTGGCCCTTAATGCGGCTATTGAGGCGGCACGAGCAGGCGAGCAGGGGCGGGGCTTTGCGGTGGTTGCAGACGAAGTTCGCACACTGGCGACCCGCACGCAGAACTCGACCGAAGAAATTGAAGCCATGATCGGTAGCCTTCAGCGCGATGCAGGGCAGGCTGTGACGGCAATTAGTGAGGGACGTGAACAGGCTGACGAAAGTGTGCATATCACCGAGCAGGTGAACCAGCAGGTGAACAATATACGCACCATCATTGATAAGCTCACGCAGATTAACTCGCAAATAGTTAACGATACCCAGCAGCAGGATGTGTTGTTGGCGGATGTCGCACAAACCCTGACCACCATCGTTGAGTTGGCTGATTCGAGTGCACAGAGTACCCGTCAGGCCAACGAATCAACCATGAAACTGGACGCACAAATGGATAGTCTGCGCCGGGCAGTAGAACGTTTCAGTTTGTAATGATGGGCAACAAAAAAGGCCGGCTGTGCAGCCGGCCTTTTTTAGTTACGTTATGCGTTGGTTACGCAAGCTCTGACAGGCAGAGCTCATCGTGTATTTGCTTACACCACTGTTTCACGCGAGAATCGGTTAGCTCTGGCTGGCGATCTTCATCAATCCCCAGACCAACAAAATGATTTTCATCTGCCAGCCCTTTGGAGGCTTCGAAATCGTAGCTGTCGGTAGGCCAGAGACCGACCAAAATTGCACCGCGGGCTTCTACTATATCGCGCACCATGCCCATAGCATCAAGGAAGTATTCCGCGTAGTCTTCCTGATCGCCACAGCCAAATATGGCTACCAGCTTGTCGGTAAAGTCAATTTCTTCCAGTTCCGGAAAAAAGTCATCCCAGTCACACTGGGCTTCACCGTAATACCAGGTCGGAATTCCAAAAATAAGTAAATCAAACTCGGCAATATCTTCTTTACTGCTTTTCGCAATATCCTTTACGTCAATCAGGTTTTTGCCAAGTTCTTTCTGAATCATTTTTGCGACATGCTCGGTATTACCGGTATCACTGCCGAAAAACAGGCCAACACTAGCCATATACAACCTCTATCTTTCTAACTTTTGCGTTAAACACCTGTGCTTAACCAGAATAATTCGATTATACCTTTTGCTAAAAAGCCCAGGGCACCCAAGCCCAGTACACCATATGCAACAACTCGCCCAATCAGGGGAACATCGTTCTTTTTTAATACATCGTGTACTGCAATACTCATCAAAGCGAACAGGCAGGCCAAGCCACCGTAAAGCATGATGGTTTCAATTAATTCGTAATTCTCTTCAAGCATATTCAGTCTTGAGGTAAATTTCGCGCAAACTATACCACAATCTATACGTGACGCGGAGTGAAAAACGTTTAAATTTATCCATAGTGAACGCGTAACATATTGTTAACATTGCTTTATTCTTATCAGTCAAAAATAAGCGTGTTTCTATTGTGTTACCACTGTGGATTGCTATACACCTGACAGGTGCTTCCCAACGATGGCATTAAATG
>CAZDUT010000161.1:2005-7485 GCA_964508695.1 uncultured Alteromonas sp. | reverse complement strand
AAAAAGCGCGTGGCAAAGTGGCTGAAGAAGAATGGCGGTCGGTCAACGATGTTGCGCCACCTGAACTTGGGTTACGCAAACCCCAACTGGCGAAAGAGCAGGCGAATGTAAAAGCCGCTAAAGCAAAACTTGAACGTGCCAAGCGCAATTTGGCCAGAACTGAAATTACCGCGCCGTATAACGGTATAATCGTTGAGCGCAATGCCGACCTTGGGCAGTACATCAGTATCGGCAGTACCATTGCAACAGTCTACGCCACGGACGTGGCAGAGGTTCGCTTACCTATCACAGACAGTGACCTTGCCTTTTTGAATGTGTCAGCGAATCCGGATGAAGTCGACAACGTACGTCTGAACGCTGTGGTGGCGGGCAAATCCCGTAGCTGGCAGGGCAGGCTGGTGCGCACGGAAGGTGTATTGGATAGTAACAGCCGCGTGGTATATGCCGTGGTGGAAGTCGATGATCCCTACCAGCGTGAAGAGGGCGGTGTCCAGGTACCGCTGCGTTTTGGTCAGTTTGTTGAGGCGGATATCCAGGGAGAGAAGGCCCAGCAACTGTTTGTACTGCCCCGAAATGTGGTGCGTCTCGACAATACTGTATTAACGGTCGACGACGAGCGTACAGTTGAAATAAAGCCGGTGGAGATCCTACGCAGCAGCGAGGATAAGGTCTATATTTCAGGGGGGCTGGCTGAGCGTGAGCGCATCATTATGAGTGCCGTACCCAACCCGTTTAACGGAATGAAAGTCAGGCTGCCGGGCGATGTTCCCGAAGAAGCGAAAAACGACAAAGAGCCGGACACTACTGAAATTTCCTCACAGGAGGAAGAATGAGCCGAATTGATACCCAACATGGCATAATCGCCTGGTTCGCGCGCAATAATGTTGCCGCTAATCTGCTCATGTGGCTGTTATTGGTCGGGGGCATATTTGGCGCATTTACCATTCACAAACAAATATTTCCTACCTTTGAAATCAATATCATTAACGTACGCGTCCCTTATTTGGGCGCCGCCCCTCAGGAAGTTGAAGAAGGCGTTATTCTGAAGGTCGAAGAAGCCGTTAAGAACTTAGAAGGCATTAAGAAAATTACGTCCCGCGCCGTTGAGGGAATGGGGACAGTGACCATTGAGGCAGAAGAAGACTATGACATCCAGTCACTGCTTGACGAGGTCAAAGTACAGGTAGATGCCATCATCAGCTTTCCCGAGGATACCGAGAAACCTGTGGTATACCGACAAAAAGTGCAGCAGGATGTGCTTTGGATGTCGGTCTACGGGGATGCATCAGAACGCGAACTCAAAGAGTTTGCGAAAGATTTGAGGGATGATATCGCTAACCTGCCGGGAATTTCTCAGGTGCAGGTGGTCGGCGCCAGAGACTATGAAATATCGGTTGAGCTCTCCGAGCAGGATCTGCAGAAATACGGCCTGACATTTTCTGAAGTGGTGAACCGTCTTAGTCAGTCCAGTATTGATTTGCCGGGTGGCTCCATTCGCACAGAAACGGGCGATATACTTCTGCGTACCAAGGGACAGGCTTACACAGGCTGGGATTTTGCCCAAATCGTTTTGCTCACCGACAGTAACGGTACCCGGGTAACACTGGGGGATGTAGCCTACATCAATGATGGCTTTATAGAAAACAACCAGTACGCGGAGTTTGATGGTAAGCCCGCGGTGAGTTTACGTGTGCAGGCCGTGGGCGATCAGAACGCCCTGGAAATTTCAGAGACGGTGAACGGATACATCGAACAGCGAAAGGTGGATTTCCCCGCGCATATCAGCGCAGATACCTGGGGTGACAGCTCTTTTTATCTGGCGGACCGGCTGAATATGATGCTGGAAAATATGTTTTTCGGTGCCTTGCTGGTGTTTATCGTGCTGTCATTGTTCTTAAAAATTAAGTTGGCATTTTGGGTGATTGTGGGACTGCCGGTGTGCTTTTTGGGAACCTTGCTGGTGTTGCCTATGGATATGCTCGGGGTTTCAATCAACCTGCTGAGTCTGTTTGCGTTTATCCTGGTGTTAGGCATAGTGGTTGATGACGCCATTATCATGGGGGAATCCGCTTACACTGAGATTGACCGTAAGGGACACAATACCGACAACGTGATAAGTGGTGTGAAAAAGGTGGCAATGCCCGCCACGTTTGGCGTGTTGACCACTATCGCAGCGTTCACTCCCATGTTGATGGTGTCAGGGCCCTTTGGCGTGATTTGGAAAACCATCGGCCTGGTGGTAATCATTTGCCTGGTATTTTCTTTGATAGAGTCAAAACTGATACTGCCCGCGCACCTGGTGCACATGAAGCTCAAACCCTACGATCCTGCAAAAGCCAACCGGATGCAGCGTTTTCGGGATATTTTTAGTGAAGGTATCAAGGGTTTTATTCAGAACCGGTATGCACCGTTTCTAAAGCGGGCCGTGCGTAACCGTTACCTGACGCTTGCCACCTTTATGGCCATGCTCATCCTCACCATTGGGCTGTTTGGTGGCGGATTAGTGCGGTTTGTGTTTTTCCCCAGCATCCCCAGTGACTTCATGATTGCCACGGTTGAGTTGGAGCCAGGTTCATCGTTGGCTCAGCGTGACCGCGCGATAAAGACCCTGCAGGACGGGTTAGAGCGAATGGACGACGAGCTTGAACGCGAATCAGGCAGTGGTGTGGTCAAGCACGCCATTGCTTACGATGAAGGTAGTCTGGGGGGACAGGTCTTTGTTGAGCTTACCAAAGGGGAAACCCGCGATCTGAGTGACTTTGAAATTCACCAGATGTGGCGTGATCAGGTTCCTGAAATTCCCGGTGTTAAAAGCTTTGATATAGGTTCACCCGGTGGCCCGGGTGGCGGTGCCGACCTGAGCTTCGAGTTTAACTCTGCAGATATTGATGCGTTGCGCAGTGTCAGCCGCGACTTAAAGGCGAAGCTGCAGTCGTATGACGGTGTAACCGACATTAATGACACGTTTGCCGGTGGCAGTGAAGAAATTCAGTTGTCGCTGAAGCCCCAGGCAGATGCACTGGGGATATCACTGGCGCAGCTGGGCCAGCAGGTTCGTTATGGCTTTTACGGTGCCGAAGTGCAGCGTATTCAGCGCGATGACGAAGAGATTCGCGTTATGGTGCGCTACCCGAAAGCCGAACGTACCTCTGTTCAGCATTTACAGGATATGCGTGTTCGTGCCCCGGGCGGTGAGGATATACCGTTTGAACAGGTTGCAAATATTGAGGTAGGGCAGGGCTTCGACAGTATCATCCGGGTCGATGGCGAACGCTCTGTAACAGTAACGGCAAAGGTAGATAAAGGTATGTTGGATCCCGGAGAGGTTACCGGCGATGTTATTTCCAATGTCATGCCCGATCTGCTGGAACGCTATCCGCGAGTAAGCTTCGAGTTGCAGGGGAACTCCAGAGAACAGCAGGAAGCCATGGTGGGACTGGCCAAGGGCTTGTTATTTGCACTGTTTGCTATTTATGCATTGCTTGCCATACCACTTCGTTCTTACTCACAACCCTTAATTATTATGTCGGTGATCCCGTTTGGCGTGGTTGGCGCCATCATTGGTCATCTGCTACTTGGTAAAGCGGTGAGTGTACTGTCTATTTGCGGCATCATTGCGTTATCTGGGGTGGTAGTAAACGATAGTCTAATCATGGTCGACTTTGTTAACCGTGCCCGTAAAGAGGGAATGTCGATGCTTGATGCGGTGATTAATGCGGGAACTTATCGTTTCAGGGCGATTATCCTGACCTCTCTCACCACCTTTATGGGCCTGATGCCAATTGTATTTGAGCGAAGTCTGCAGGCTCAAATAGTCATTCCTATGGCAATCTCACTGGCCTTCGGGATCCTCTTTGCTACTATCATTACGCTGCTGTTGGTGCCGTCGTTATATTTGATCCTTAATGATATTAAAAATATATTCCGCCGCACCCATGTCCGTGCAGACACGCAGGATCTTCCCCTGAAAGGTCAGCACTCCGGCGACTAGGAGTTAATCAGGCTACAGGTTCAGTGGTTTACGTACCTGTAGCCAAGGTTTTCTGCTTACAGCCTGGTAGAAGTAAATACGCTGCCCTGACTATATTGTCTGGGTTTAGTAATTGCCCGATATTAAAGCTACGGTTTTGTGCCAGTTTCTGACGCTCACATGACAACTATCAAAGTACGGCGTTGAACCTCTCTTAACGATATGCCCTTCTAATGGAAGAAACGAGTGACACTTACCGATCCTCCCGCTAAATAACTCACGCCGAACTACGCAACCTCAAAGGTATGCTCTCTATACAACTTTTGTGCCCTGAGGTGGTTTTATTTCATCTACATTGACGGTCATTTTTTGTGGTATGACGGCTGGCCCAAACTGTGTGAAGGTAGCAACATCAGAGGCGTCATGACCATTTGCGATAGCGACACGTGCGCCGTCCGGGTTGGGCTGGGTGGCATCAAACGTGTACCAGCGTCCTCCCACGTAGGCTTCAAACCACGCGTGCAGATCCATTGGACTCAGCCCATGGAGATAGCCGACAACCATTCTGGCGGGAATACACAAGCTTCGACATAACGCGATGCCCAAATGTGCCAGCTCTCGACAAACGCCTTCCCGTGATTGATTGACTTCAGTGGCTGACAATTGAAAGTAGGTAGAGTCAGGGTTAAAACGTACATTTTGCCTAATCCAATCTTCAATCGCCGCCACCTGTTCATAACCTGGTGCACAATCTGCAACGATACTATGCGCCATTTGAACAAACCGATCTGATTCACAATACCGTGACGGCAAAAGATAGCTCAACACATCATTGGGTAAAGTCTGTACCTCATTGAAACCGATCATGCTGTTACCTGACGGACCGGCTGAGGTGTATACTTCAGCCGTTGTGCTGACAGAAAACATGCCTTCCGGCGCAACCAGTCGCTGGCATGAGTTGCCGAAGTGATCAGTGTAATCAGTAACAGGAACAATAGGAGATATCTTATAGGTTTGTTTCGCAACCCACTGGTTGAGATCATTTCGCGGGCGCAACATCAAAATAAATGGCGTGGGTATTGTTATATCAAAGGTAAGGTGGAACTCTGTTCTTAACCACATAATCAGATCATTTCCTTGTAAGTCACGCGCCGAAAAGATACCGACTAACTTTTCAGCGATGCGGAGTAAGCTCCATGTCGGCCCTACGTTAAGTTTCTACGGTTAGTGGCGTTTGTCGTTGTTATTTATTTACCGACACAGCTGCTTTTTGGAATTGTGTTACCGCAGACGGCTCCTGCGTGGATTGATTATTCTGTGCTGAAGGCGGCTGTTGATCTGACTCTGTTGGGCCGGATGATTGTGTGGATCCATCAACGCTATCGGGTTCAGGCAAACTATCAAATAATGTCGTCAAACCTTGACGCCACGATGCACTGATTTGAGAAAAGTAAGTATCATCCTCAGTAATATGGTATTGGCTATTAAAATGAAATTCGTTCGGCTTAAT
>CAZDUT010000161.1:0-1995 GCA_964508695.1 uncultured Alteromonas sp. | reverse complement strand
ACGGTCGAATCCAGCGAAATCAAGGCACATTTTACCGCATTGAAGAGAGTGGTTTCAGGCTGTATAAAACGGTCAAGTACGGGTTTACCGTATTTAGTTTCACCAATTTGAAAGAACGGCGTTTCTTCAGTGGCTTCGATGAAGTTACCTTCAGAATAAATCAGGAATAAGCGTTGAGGTTCGCCGGCTACCTGACCACCAACAATAAAGTTAACTCCCATATTAACCTTGGACTGCTCTAAATATTCAGCGGTATCTTTTCTGACTTCACGCAGGCATTCACCAAACAAAGTTGCTATATCGTACAATGTTTGCGCATTCCATATGTTAGGGACTTCAACATTATTCGCACGTTGTTCAATGAGATTGACCACACTCTGGGTAATGGAGAGATTACCTGAGGCCAAGGTCACAATGACCCGGCCGGTGCCATTGCTATAGGTACGCATCTTTTTGAAAGAAGCAATTTGATCGACGCCTGCATTTGTTCTTGAGTCAGAGGCGAAGACCATGCCTTCATTCATTTTTAGGGCTAAACAATATGTCATCAGAAATCTCAAAACCCACGAGTTCAAAGGGTAAACTACATTCTTACCTACCCTATTCAACAAGTGTTAATGGTACTGAAGTAAATGCTAAGTAAGATTAGCATGTCGGGGGCAATTTATCCCATCGTCGAACGTGCATTCTCATTATCACACTACATAGCACCAGAGGTAAGCAGGTCATCATACGACGGGGCTGCAAAACATCACAACGACGTCAATTCGCTCGGCGAATGGGCTGTACCTCCTCTGTGCACTTGATCATCAGTGCTCACCGGGTAATCACTCACTGTCGTGCCATCTGACGACATCATTGCGGAAACACAGTATTATAATTTCCAATGCTTACCGGAAATCGCATCAGGCAAAAAAGATCTAATTTACGGGGCGATCTTTGGGCACTGTCGGTGGCAATAACCATGATTTCTCCTATAGTAGCTAGTCTACCCAGTTTTTCGTACAGAATAAGACGCCTATAGTCAGGCAGTACCCAAAGCACATTGAAATATCCGACGTTATGTGAGCCAGTCTTGAGTTGATAAGAGCTGTAAGGCGCTACCCACAGAGGATATCAGGAGATAATAATGTGCATTTGGACTATCCGCTCGATCTTAAAACTACCCAGCGCCTGCCTGGGATTAGCATTTCTTTCTTTATCCGCGTTAGCTGATGCGCCTATCGCCCCTGCCGACATTTCCTGTCAGGGCTGGGAGGCCGATACCGTGCGCGTTGCCTGGCGGCATGATGATGAAAACGTCACAGAGTACCGCGTACAAAAGAACGTTGATGGTGAGGGGTGGAATACCATTGAAACCATTGCTACGGATGAAAAAAACTTCTTTGCTGATACCGGCATCGATACCAGTAAAAATCACCGTTACCGCGTCGTTGCATTTAATGACGCCGATGACACCAGCGCGACCAGTGCAATTTGCAACAACCGACGAATCTACGAAACCGATCGCTTTCGGATCTTCTACGGTTTACGGGGTACCAGTGATGATTGCCCGCTTATCGACGGTAATGATGTCTGTTTAGATAACATCAACGATGGCAGTACGAATCGTTACGTGAAGCTGGCGGCTGACGCTATGGAAGACTCTCTGGAGGCGTTCCCACGGGTGGGGTTTGACGCTACCAAGGGCACAGAACCTCCCGGTGATTTGGATAAAATACCGGTCAACGTGGTGTGGTGTGATGGCGGCGGTTGTGCTGGCGGCGGTGGTTTGGGGCTGTCACCGTTTCTATTGGAAACGGCGTTTAATTTTTCAACCCGAGCCGGCGATCCTATTGCTTACCTTGTGTCGCTGCATGAGGTCTTCCATTTTCTTCAACGTGACTATCCCGGACTGAAAGATCCGGCTGGCAGGTGGGTGACAGAAGGGCAGGCTCGCTCTATTCAGGACAAATTCTGTATGGGGGAGAACCGTTCAACCTGTTATGACTTTGA
>CAZDUT010000160.1:5463-7606 GCA_964508695.1 uncultured Alteromonas sp. | reverse complement strand
AGAGGTCACATCAGTCGCGTCACTGCAACAGGAACTCCACTGGTATTTATCCCGATAAATAGTTTTTACAATTTTGCCGCCGCTGGAGATAAACTAATATAGTCAATGCTGGCGTGTTTGCCAGCTTATTTTGCCGACAAACGCCGCTCGCTAAGCCGCATTATCAGCGAATTCAGCGAGTTGCTGACAAAAAAAATAAAGTAAAAAACTTTAATAAATACTAGTAGCCCTTGATGACAGGTTAGTGACAAACCTATATACGAAATATGACAAAAATAGATCCAAATACAGAATTCACGCTAAAAGAGTGACTACGTGCCTGACTTAGAAGTAAAAAATACTTCTGCATCCCATAAAAGACTGTTAGTTTGAATTAACACGCACCGCTGGAAGGTGTAAATAAGTCTGGAGTCATGCAGGGGACGTAGGGTTTATCACAGCGGTCAAACCTTATAAGGCTGGGATTGACACCATGCAAACTTGCCCGGGATGTCGTATATCAGGCACACGGATGTGTGTCAGGCAAGCAGAGCCCACAGGCGGCAATTCTCAATCACTGTGATGGCACAAAGTGCTTGCTATTTATGCTACCTGACAACTATAGACTTATTTGCACGCCCTCTAACTCACTTCTGATCTAAGGAGATATCAATGGAAGAAAAGCTCACGTTTTTTAGCGCCAATGATGTTGAACGCTATGTCAATGAATATGCAATCCCCTGGGGCATAAACATCGCAATGGCGATACTGATTTTTGTCATCGGTCGTATAGTTGTTGCGTTCCTGTTGTCGATATTCCGTCGTGTGATGGCGAAATCAAAATACGACCAAATGCTGATCGACTTCCTGGAAGCGATAATCAGCGCGGTGCTGATGCTGTTTGTTATTGTCGCGTCGCTTGACGAGTTGGGCGTTGATACTACGTCACTGGTGGCAATATTGGGTGCAGCAGGTCTGGCAATTGGTTTGTCGCTGCAGGACTCTCTGAAAAACTTTGCAGCAGGCGTTATGCTACTGGTGTTTAAACCGTTCAGAGCTGGCAATTACGTTGAGGCTGCGGGGACCGCAGGTATTATTCAGAAAATCGGTATTTTCACTACTTCAATGACCTCGCTGGACAACAAAGAAATCATTATCCCTAACGGCAAAATTTACAGCGATAACATCACTAATTATTCTGCCAAAGAAACACGCCGCTGTGATATGACCTTTGGAATTGGCTATGACGACGATCTGCGTAAAGCCAAGTCGATTTTGGTTGAGATGTGTGAGAAAGAAGAACGTATCCTGGACGACCCTGCGCCGTTAGTCGGTGTGGCCGAACTGGGTGACAGCAGTGTTAACTTTACGGTGCGTCCGTGGGTGAATGCCGCAGACTTCCTTGCGGTGAAACTGGACTTCACTGAAGCGGTGAAACTTCGTTTTGATGAAGAGGGGATCAGTATCCCTTATCCGCAAATGGATGTACATGTTCACAAGGATCAAGAGAACGATAACCAAAAGGCCGGGACGGCATAAATCGTCTGGTGCTAAACCCCGCCAATAGAGCACGGCAGCGCCGTGCTCTTTTTATATCAGCGACAGTCAGGCCGGTAATTGGCCTTTTCATACGCGGCCATTGCCGGGCGCATGTTGGCCTGCAATGACTGAATACGCGAGTCTGGAGATGGGTGTGTAGACAAAAGCTCTGGTGGCCGGGGCCCCTCGCTGGCCGCCGCCATATTTTGCCAGAGGTTAACTGACTGGCGCGGATCGAAGCCAGACTTCGCCATGAGCTCAAGGCCCAGCAGGTCTGCTTCGGATTCATGGGTGCGACTGAACGGCAATTGCACACCAACCTGTGCACCCAGGCCGATGGCAGCCATTATCGCACCTGTTTGCGGTACTTCGTTAGCCGCCAGCACCTGTCCTACAGCTTGGGAGCCCATGTTGATAAGCGTTGATTGTGACATACGCTCGTTACCGTGATCAGCAATGACGTGGGCGACTTCATGGCCGATGACGGTCGCCAGCTGATGTTGATTTTGCGCCACGTTTAACAGTCCGGTATAAACACCAATTTTGCCGCCAGGCAGGGCAAACGCATTGACCTGCTCGTCATCAAACACCACCACTTCCCAGCGCCCCCCGAAAACCGTATCGG
>CAZDUT010000160.1:0-5453 GCA_964508695.1 uncultured Alteromonas sp. | reverse complement strand
ACGCCTGTGCGCGAAACCCGCAATTCCTCTTTCATACTTGAAAACGCCTGATCGCCCATTTGTGCCAGTTGTTCTTCAGAAAACAATAACACCTGGTTGCGGCCTGTCGGCGATGTGGCGCATGCAACGGTAAATAAAGCTGCGATAGCCACGACCGCACTGTAAATCCTGATTTTCATTCTTCGTATTCCCCTACAATTAAGACCTGCTGAGAGACTGGCGGAGTTGTCAATCTATACAAGTGGCCGGATAAGCAAGATCATCTTACCCACTGCATCAAATAAGCGGCTTTCCCTGACACGCCGAGCGTAAAAGCTCTGCTGCTGTTATCTGACATAGCACAGTACGTCATTGTGCAAGCAAGGCGTTTATTCTTTTCACAGTACGCCAAAATTCTACAGTAAAACCTATATTTAGCATCAAATTTAACGTTACCTGCTGAGTGATTTTTAACCTTCACTCGCTAAATTTATGTTCATAAACTAAACATAAGGTAAGCAGATTTTGCTGTGATAGAAGCGCTTTATCCGGATTGTTGAAGGCTTGGCAATCCCTTAGATAAAAATATCGAATAAACAACACTAAAGGAACGTTGATGGTCACCCTTAGTAAATACAAACACGGAGTATTGGCCCTTATCGTCTCTGCCACATTGTACGGCTGTGGGCTGGACGGCGATACCGGTGAGCCGGGACCCATGGGCGTTACTGGCCCTCAGGGAGAGCAAGGGGAAAAAGGCGATGATGCTTCGCTCGGGATCACCATGGAGATTGTAGCCCGGGGCGCGGTTGGTGAGCTGGGCGCGGTAGAAATTATTCAGTATGAGGCCGCGACACAGACCGTTTACGCAACGAACAGAGCGTCGAATAATATAGTGGTCTTCGATATGAGTGACGTTGATGGTTCAGTGATGAGCGATCCCATTAATGATAGCAACCTGACCGCCACGTCACTGACATTGCCGCAAGATATTGGCGGTATTGCTCTTGGCGCTTTGACCAGTATTGCTATAAGCGGTGACTTAATGGCGGTGGCCGTGCCAGCCGCCACCAAAACCGACAACGGCTATGTGTTGTTTTTTAATGGTTTGAGGAACCGCTCAGCGGCATTCGTGAGCGCCGTGGAAGTCGGCAGTCTGCCAGATATGGTCACCTTTACGCCTGATGGCACCAAGGTACTGGTCGCGAATGAGGGCGAGCCCAATGGTGACTACAGCATCGATCCGGAAGGATCGGTTGCGGTTATTGATATTCTTGACGGCAACACGCCTGCTGATGAAGCAACATTAATAGGCTTCGGCGACTTTAACGGGACAGAAGCTGAGTTAATGGGGCAGGGCATGCATTTTCCTAATCCCGATGGACGCACAATCAACGGTAATGAGATTGACACCACTGTCGCACAGGATCTCGAGCCAGAATATATCGCAGCGACCAACGACGTGGCGTATGTCACGCTACAGGAAAACAACGGCCTGGCCATCGTCGATTTAACAGACCTTTCTGTTGAGGTCATGGGGCTCGGCGTGAAGCGCTGGTCCGGGCTGAATATTGACGCCCGGGATAACCGCAGAGTCAGCTTTGGCCAGTACGACGGTCTGTACGGACTTTACATGCCGGACAGCATTGCCCGTTTCAGCTGGAAGGGCGGAGATTTTCTGGTCACGGCCAACGAAGGCGACGCCCGTGAATATTTTTTCGACGTAGCTGATGCCGCTGCGTGTTCTGCCGCCGGTGGGCAAAGTTATGACAGTGAAGAAGGCTGCCTTGCTTACAGTGATGAAGTGGAATTGGGTGACTTACGGGCAGCACCTAACTCGGCGCTGGCAGACCTGCAGGCACTGGGCGATATTGATGCGCTGCGCGTGACCAATGCAATGGGCGATGCAGATGGTGACGGTGAATATGAGGCCGCCTACGCCTATGGCGCACGCTCATTTACAGTATGGGATCAGAATGGCCTGGTGGTATTTGACTCGGGTGATGATTTTGAGCGCATTACTGCCTCAGTGCATGGCGACGCCTTCAATAATGGGTACGATGAAAACGATGGCGACTCGCGCTCGGCTGATAAAGGGCCGGAGCCTGAAGCGGTGGCCGTGGGGACCATTAACACCAGAACTTATGCATTTATCGGTACCGAAGGTATGGGCGGGATATTTGTCTACGATGTGACTAACCCTTACGACGTGCAGTTTGCAGAATATGTGATAAACCGGGATCTGACAGAAGGACTTACCGCCCAGGATGCAATTGGTGATCTGGCACCGGAGAGTCTGGTGTTTGTCAGTGCCCAGGACAGTCCGACAGGGACCCCGTTGCTGTTAATAGGAAATGAGGCAAGTGGCACGTTAAGCGTCTGGAAAATAGACATTAATTAATCTGCTTTGCGGACACAAAACCAGCGTCTGTAAAGACGCTGGTTTTGTTTCATGACATTTTACAATCAACGCGATAAGCTATGCGCATATCTCTGCGCTGCCTGCGGGCTTTATCCTGTCTGACAATCTATAAGGACGCTGATGCGCAGCCATTACAACGCCGTGCTTTCGGTGCCAGTTTTCTGCCGATGGGCGTTTGTAGTAAATAATATAATTAAGAGAACCCATATGTCGCACCAAATTGTGATTAGTGGCGTGGGGGTGTGGAACCCCGAACACTCCATTACCAACCAGGAGCTGGTGGATAGCTATAACCAGTATGTGGACGCGTTTAACGACGCCAATAAACAAGACATAGAAGCGGGAACCACGGAAGCGTTGCCCTATTCCAGTGCCGATTTCATTGAGAAAGCGTCAGGGATAAAACGCCGTTATATTTACCAAAAAGACGGGGCACTGGATATCCAGCGGATGCGGCCTAAAATTGCGCCGCGTGGAGACGACGAAATTTCCCATCAGGCTGAGATTGCCATCGCCGCGGCTAAAAAAGCGCTGGCGGCTGCAAACAAACAACCTGAAGATGTTGACGCTGTCATTGTTTCCTGTGCGTACACGCAGCGTGCGTATCCCGCGATTGCAATTGAAGTACAGGAAGCCATGGGAATAGAAGGCTTCGGCTTTGATATGCTGGTGGCGTGTTCAGCAGCAACCTTTGGCATGCACAGGGCTTACGAAATGCTGGCAGCAGAAACGGCCTCCTGTGTGCTGGTTATCAATCCTGAGCTGGTCTCCCCCCAAATCAATTACACCGACAGGGACAGCCATTTTATTTTTGGCGACGTTGCCACAGCCACGGTTCTTGAACACGCGTCAACAGCCAACGCGCCGCATGTTTATGATGTGCTGAGCACCAAAGCGCTGACTAAGTACTCCAACAATATTCGTTCAAATTTTGGTTATATGACCCGGGCCGAAGATGTTGATCCCTACGGACCGGACAAGCTTTTCCATCAGGCCGGACGACGGGTGTTTAAAGAAGTTTGTCCAATGGCTGCCGCGCACATTGAGGCGCACCTCGCACGTCACAACCTGACGCCTGGAGATGTTACGCGCTGGTATCTGCACCAGGCAAACATCAACATGAACACATTGATTTGCAAGCGCCTGCTGGGACGGGAAGCCACGCAGCAGGAAGCCCCCATTGTGTTGGATGAATATGCCAATACGGCGTCGGCAGGTTCGGTTATTGCCTTTGGTAAACATCACGAAGATCTTGTTAAAGGCGATACCGCCGTGCTTTGTTCGTTCGGCGCAGGCTATTCGATCGGATCACTGGTACTTCAAAAGCGCTAGTCATACAGCAGTAGTGGAGAAATAAGGACGTGATCATTGCAGATATAGGCTATGGCCTGAACAGTCTGGCTTATCTGACCCTGCTATTGTTGCTACTGACGGACCGTAAAGCCGGACTGGCAAAGCATTTACTGCTTCTTGCCAGCCTGGCGACGCTGGCCTGGTCGTTTAGCCTTATCACATCAGTATTCGGGACGCTGACAGTCTCTCGGCTGTTGATGGCTGATGCGATAAAGCAACTTATCTGGCTGTTGTTTATCGCGAGTTGTCTGCGGGATGACTTTGAAAATATCTGGCAGGTGCTTAAACGGCCCGCCACACTGGCGGTTGTGCTGCCCTCCCTGGCAGTCATAATCAGTCCTTACTTCATATCTGTCTCCGCACCGGTACGCTACCTTATGCAAACCGTACTGGCCCTCGAGGCGCTGGTGTTGCTTGAAGTTATGTACCGCCAGGCTGGTGATAACAAATGGGCGTATAAACCGCTGGTCCAGTATTTGGGCGCTATCCATCTGTTTGAATTTGTTACCTACGCTAATGCGTCCATGGTGAGCCAGGTCGAGCCTGTTTATATCGCCGCGCGTGGCTATATTTATCTGCTCCTTATTCCTCTGCTGGTGGTAGCCATTCGCCGGATCAAACATTGGGGAGTCGACATTTTCGTCTCACGTGATGTCGTCCTGCACAGCTCATTATTGCTGGTCGCCGGCAGCTATCTGTTTTTGATGGCGTTGGTTGGCTATGTCATAAATCTGATGGGGGGAAGCTGGGGAGCAACAGTACAGATTGTACTCATTGTGCTGTCGCTGGCACTGCTTGGGACGTTATTTCTTTCAAACTCATTTCGTACCCGCTGCAAGGTTTTTATAACCAAACACTTTTTTGCCAACCAGTATGACTATCGTGTCGAGTGGGTGAAGCTGACCAAAGCTTTATCAGCGACCAGCAGTGACTCTTCCCAGGTCTACGAGAAGGCGCTGGAAGGCATGCTTGGAGCTGTCAATTACAACGTCGGTACACTGGTCAAAGTGGTCAATGGCGATGTTGATGTCGTAGCCAAAGTTCAGTCCCAGGGTGTTGATGAGCGGCAGGTCAGGATCCTCAAACAGCTATTGCCCTATTGCGCGAAAACAGGTTGGTTAATTGACGTGCATGAGTTTAAGACCTCGCCGTTCCAGTATGAAGGACTGTCGTTGGATCGCGGCCTGCTGGATTCCTTCGATTATCAGCTTGTTCTGCCACTGTTTCAGGATGAAGAGGTGTGGGGCATGGCGCTGTTAAGTCCGGTCGGCGTGGAGAAAGTCAAACTTAACTGGGAAGTGCGGGATTATCTGAATGCTGTGACCGACCAGGTTGCGACCTTTATTTTTCACCACGAAGCAGCCAAAGCGGTTGCCGAAAACGCCCAGTTTGCGGCATTTAACCGCATGTCAGCGTTTGTGCTGCACGATTTAAAAAATGTGCTGGCGCAGATTGACCTCATTCTGGCTAACGCTGAGCAGCATAAAAACAACCCGGAATTTATCGACGACACCTTTGAAACACTTCATCACACCAAAGCTCGTATGGACAAGATGCTTAAACAGCTTAACGAAAAGAAAATTGATGATGGTGGTAAAGACGCAGCGTATTTGCTCTCTGAGCTGGCAGACCAGGTCATACAGGAGCCACGGCGACGCCGCTGCGAAACCGGCTCAATGATATTACCGGCACAGTGCTG
>CAZDUT010000159.1:0-7633 GCA_964508695.1 uncultured Alteromonas sp. | reverse complement strand
TGAGGACGGTGTCGCACGTTTTTCTACCATCAGAAAGCGTAAAGCGTCGACCACCGACGATGAAAGCATGAACCATTGGTATAACGTCACGCTGGAAGAGGGCCGCAACCGCGAAGTGCGCCGGCTGTGGGAATCCCAGGAGGTTCAGGTAAGTCGTCTTATTCGGGTTAAGTACGGACCGGTAGAGTTACAAAAAAGGTTACCCCAGGGCGCATGGGTTGAACTGGAACTTAACGAGGTTAATGCACTGCGTAAACTGGTGCAGTTGCCAGCAGAAGCGCAGACATTGGTCGACGCCCGTCAGAGTAAACTTGATCACGCGCGCATCAGTCGTATGCGCCGCTCAGTGAAAAAGCATAAAATCAGACAGGAAAAAGGCGAGGCGCCGACCAGCAAACTGCGCAGTAAACGTCGCTAGTTAAAGCGCGAATAAAATTACTGCCACTCAGCGACGCCTGACCTTTGTGGCTACCAGGCGGAGCTGGCAAGCAGGGGCGCGCCCCTGCTTAGCCGTTACACCCTTCACGAAATGAAAACGTATCGATGATTCGACGTACTTCTGCATGCTCATTAGCAAGAAAGCGATTGAAGCGGTCGAGTAGGTCACTGTGCTGGCGTGTGGAAAGGCGATAACCCAGGGTCGTTTTAGCAAAGCTGGAAGCGACGGAAAATGTCGCTCTTGGCTCGCCAAGTTCATCTGCCTGATGCTCAATGGCGCTGATATGCAAATCCAGCCCGTCAACCATTCCATTCATGAGCATGCGGGTGAGTACACGCAGCGACGAGTCGGTAACAACTTCAATGTCGCCAGCGGCAATTCCATCGTGCCATTTCATGTCGGGCAGAAACCCGTACAGTGTGCCAATCCGGTCGAACTCTTCGGTGGCCATGTCACGGTTCTCAGCCAGCGTGACAACATTGGCACACAGCGTCACCACCGGATCGCTGTAACTGAGTTTGGGATCATTGTCACTGGTCCAGGACGGGTTATCGGGCAAGCGAAAATCTATTGCGCCTTCGTCATACCAGGCATTAAAACGATGAATTGGAAGTGGAATAAATTCGAATGTTACGTCTTCTGAGGCTGCAAATTCCATCATAATGCGTTGAAGAATACTGGTATTTTCCACCTCGCCAAAATTCATCAGTGGGTAATAGGAGAGATCTTCTACGCCAACGCGATAGACTTCCTTGACCGCAAGAACAGAGGGGGCAGTAAACATCAACAGCATTACAGCTAACAGCCGACGCATATACAAAGGCGTTCCAATAAAAATTCGATCTTTTGAGAATACTCTGGATTGCGCTTTGTGACCAGTTAGAAATGATTAAGAGCGTCGCCACGCCTTTTTACAGATGTTGAGTGCGTCGATCCTTCGTAACCGGCATGGCGTAATGACATGCTAATAAGGACAATGCGGGCACAGACGCATTGTTTTTTCCTTGTGTAGCTGCTTACAGCGTACTAAGCAGCTGTATTTATTTTCTTTTACAGGAGGATTGCATGAAAAGTATGCCGCAACTTGGAGTGGGTACATTCAGATTGGAGGGCGATACCGCCCGGCAAAGTGTTCTGGATGCACTGAATGTCGGCTTTCGTCATATCGATACTGCTCAGTTTTACGGAAATGAAGAGCAGGTCGGTGATGCTATCATGACCAGCAAACTGGAACGCAATGACCTCTTTGTAACCACAAAAGTGTGGTACGAATCACTGAATGAAGACAAGTTTATTCCCAGTGTGCATGAAAGTCTTTCGAAACTGAAACTTGAGTATCTCGACCTGCTGCTGATCCACTGGCCGTATCCGGGGAATGACCTGACGATGGAAGAGTACCTTGGTCAACTGGCGCAGGCAAAGGAGCAGGGACTGACCCGGCATATTGGGGTGTCTAATTTTACCATTGATCAGCTTAAGCACGCCGAGAAAATTCTGGGCAAAGGCGAGATCATGACGAACCAGATTGAGCTTCATCCCTTTATGCAAAACCGGAAAGTGGTTGAGGCGTGCAAAGAGATGGGGATATCGGTCACTGCCTACATGCCATTCGCAGTAGGTAAAATTATGAATGACGATACGTTAAATGCGATTGCCAGAGAGCGTAATGCCACCCCCGCTCAGGTTGTACTAAGTTGGCTGAATGAAAAAGGGATTTACGCTATTCCATCGTCAACCAGCAAAGCGCATTTGCAGGAAAACCTGGATTACACCAGCGTGCAATTGACAGCAGAAAACCTGCGGCGCATTGATGATTTGGATAATGGCGAGCGCATTGTCGATCCGGACTTCGCACCAGACTGGGATTAATCAGGTTGTCAGCTGACTCTATGGCAGCGTTGTGCAACGCTGCCTGTCTGTGCAGCGTGACACGCATAGACGCTAACAGACGTAAAGGAACCAATGAATAAGGCTCGTCAGCTAACCCGTGCCAAGGGACATGCACTTACGTGGTTGATTGGTGCCGCAGTGTTGTTTCTTGTAACGACGACTATTCAGTACAGCTATCCGTCTGTGGCGCAGTCGCACTGGCTTGGATTACTAAAGATGGCGGGTGAAGCCGCACTGATAGGCGGGCTGGCTGACTGGTTTGCGGTAACAGCGTTGTTCAAGCCCATACCCGCACGTTTTCCAATCCCACACACCAATATTATCGCCCGCAATAAACCTGCCATTGCGGATAACCTGTCACAGTTTGTTAAAGATAAATTTTTCAATACACAGACCATTACCCAGCTTATTCAGGACAGTCAACCTGCGCGTGGTGCAGGGCGATGGCTGAGTCAGCGGGAGAACGCTGCGCGGGCAGGGCGTTACTTAACGGACATCTTTGCGGGCAGCCTACATGTAATTGATGATGCGCCGGTTAAAGACGTGCTGATGTCGAGCAGTAAGCGTGCGTTGGGTAAAATTAACCTGATCCCGTTGATTGGCGCTGCATTACGACTGCTAAGCAGGGAGCGCTATCATCAGGCAATGATGGACAGTTTGCTTGGCCGGCTAACGGCCATGTTGTCGACGCCAGAGGCACGAGAGCAGATTGCGGATAAGCTAAATCATTGGCTGAAGACGGAACATGCCCGTCTGGAGCGGTTACTCCCTTCTAGCTGGTTAAGTCGCCAGGGCGCTGGCATTGCGGTAGACGCCATAGCCAGTACCCTACAGGACATTAAAAACGATCCGGCTCACCCGGCGCGCAGAGAACTGGATCGTCAAATTTTACTGCTGATCCGCAACCTGGAGCGTGATACCCACTATGCGGTAAAAATTGAAGCCTTGAAACAGTCGATGCTCAATAATGCGGCTCTTCAGCATTATCTTCACTCACTCTGGGAAGATATCCACCATTGGCTGGAAGCCGATTTGGCAGCGCCGCAGGGAAAAACCGTCACCACGCTAACCGATGCGTTTGAAGGCATTGGCGAGCGCATTATGAGCAAGCCTGAACTGGCTGCGTCGCTGGACAGGCATATTGGCGATGCGGGTCGGTACATGGCACCGGAATTGGCTGATTTTTTAACGGCACACATTAAACAAACGGTGCTCGACTGGGATGAAACGGCGCTGGTTGAACAAATTGAACTGAATATTGGTGGTGACTTGCAACGCGTGAGGATAAACGGCACGGTTGTAGGAGGATTAATAGGCGCCCTGCTTTATGGCATAGAGCAGGGCATCGGTGTGATCGCTTAAAGGTTCGGTGTTGGCGTCAGGGCGAATACCAGACAATCGGCGGCAACTTCACCTTTAAGGCCCCCTTCAACTGGACGTCGTTGTAACGGCGAGATCATATACTGATGCTTGTACAGTGCCCGAACCATTTCCTGAGTAACACTGAAAGGCGGGCCATCCATATCTGGCTGGTGGTATTCGAAGGTGACTACTAACTGCGTGGCATCAGCAGCGATCTGGCAAATTAGCTTCGCATAGTCTTCGCGCATGTTCTCTGGCAACGCGACCAGCGCTGCGCGATCGTATACGCCAGTAATGCCGCCTACCATATCCTGTGTCAGCGAAAACACATCTCCCTGCAAAATAGTGAGCGTGTCATAGGTGTAGCGTTTAAACTCACCGGCATCGGTGACATCTGGTGTCACATTCATCTCATCAAACAGTTGCTGTACGGCAATTTCACTTAGCTCTACACCAATCACCTCACAGCCGTTTGCCAGCAAAATTCCAATATCGTGAGTTTTGCCGCAAAGCGGTACCAGGATCCTGGGGTTGGGATTATCGCACAGTGTATCTATATACTTTTTGAGAAACGGGTTTCCCCCATCTTCATGAAATCCAATTTCGTTGTTTTCCCACCTGCCGTGCCAAAATGCCTGTTCCATGTCCTGTTCCAATGTCTGATTCTGCTTAAGCTTGACACAGCTTAAACCTGAGGCGCAAGCGATTACGCTAACGCCTGTACAGGGCACGAACTGTTATTCGTCAGGTGTGTAGTTTCGAATCACCTTGGCGCGGTGGTCGGGGTTATCGAGCTCAAGCTCTACCTCACGCTGTAAAATAATTTCGCCGACAAGCAGTACGTCGCGTTCAATGGTGAGCGTAGGCGTGCCGCTGCCCCAGTTATTGCTTTGTTTACGACGAAAAACAATATCACCTGTCACACGGGTGTCTCCGCTTAATGTAATATCGCCATTGGTCGTTTCAATGCCACCGTCAACAACGGTGTCGTCCAGCTCAATGTCGCCGTTGACAGTTTCAATGTCGTCATTGATAACTGAGCCTGATTTTGCGCTAATGTCGCCGTTGACGGTATCTATACCATCTTCGATGGTGACATTACGGGCGAGATCCACGTCACCGTTAACCACATCAATACTTTTTGCCGATGCATTATCATACAGCTCAATGGAGCCATTTACGGCATCAATGCGACCCGCCGTGGCGTCCTCTTCAAGCGTAACACCGCCGTTGACGGTGGAGATATCATCTACATGCTTGCCTGCGGCAATATCAACACCGCCAAAGACACTACTGATATCGCCATCACTGGCACCATCAACGTGTATAACACAGCCACTCAGTGTTAATGATCCTGCAAACAGCAGTGCAGTCAGGTTACGTGCGTTTATCATTATTTTTACCCTTATTTGTTTGTGTGCAGTGGTGCTACAGCAAACGCCGGGCCAAAATAATTATTTCTTTTAAAACAAGTGGATAGGTTTTTTTACAAGTGAGACGGAAGTGGGGGAGTTGTCCGACACGCCAAAAAGTTGTGTGTCGGACGAATATTGACTGAAATGTGCGCTACTGATCCAGTGGCGTATTGAAATCTTCAGACAATTCAAAGTCGCCGGTAATATCGGTAACTTTTTCGTCTTCAAACGTAATGATCATGCGTTTCTGAAAATCTTCACCACGTTTACGCATGCCACGCTTCATGTCATACACATAATACCAGGTGTCATCATCAAACGAGTCATCAACCACCGGGTTGCCAAGCACGTAAATCACCTGATCTTTCGTCATGCCGATACGCAATTTTTCAACGTCGCGTTCATCTAAGAAGTTGCCCTGTGGCACATCAATACGGTAGATCCAGTTCGTGCAGGCACCCGTTGCGAGGGCCAGCACCAGAACAAATGCAAGTCTGTACAGCTTCATGGGTAAGTCGATTCCATCAATGCGTTGATATTAGTGGCATCCGGCTATACCAATACGGTCATAGGGCCGGTGCGCATGTCGTTATTTTAGCGCGAAGGCATGCTACCTTGTCCACTATGACCAATCAACCGCTGATTAGTTCGCTTCAGTGCTTTTCAACAGTTCCCGCGCATTCGCCAGGGCCGACTCAGTCACCTTATCGCCCGCCAGCAGACGTGCCAGTTCATCCACGCGGTCCTGCTTGGTTAGCGCGAGCATTTGCGTTTCCGTGCTTTCACCGTCGGTGAGTTTGGTAACAAACAACTGGTTGTGCGCCTGAGCTGCGACCTGGGGCAGGTGAGTAACACAGATCACCTGCGACTGCTTACCCAGCTTACGTAATAAGCTCCCCACAATCGAGGCAGTTGGACCGCTTATCCCGGTATCGACCTCATCGAAAATCATGGTTGGCGTTGCATGCTGATCACTGGCAATAACCTGTATTGCGAGGCCGATACGCGAAAGTTCGCCGCCTGACACTACTTTGTCCAGTTTATCCAGCGGTTGCCCCGGGTTGGTAGACACCGTTATTGCTACAGTATCCAAGCCCGTGGCCGTTGGTTTTAAGCTATCATCGTAGTGTACATTCACTACCAGTCTGGCATGGGGCATATTCATTTGCTGAATTTGCTTTTCAATATCTGACGCCAGGTCTTTCGCTGCCGTTTGACGGGAGTCGGACAGTGCTTGAGTGGCAGTCAGGTATTCTTCACGTGCCTGCACAACGGCCGACTCTAACTCGGCAAGCGCTGATTCCTGGCCATGGAGGGCTTCAAACTCTTCACTTAACTGCTGGTGGTGCTGAAACAGTGCTTCAGGTTCGACCTGGTGCTTTCGGGCCAATTCCATGGCTTTACTGAATCGGGCTTCGACCTGTTGCAAGCGCAGCGGATCGATTTCAAGATCATCACAATAGCCGCGCAATTCCTGTGCTGCCTCTTCTACCTGAATGGACGCATCGTTAAGCATGGTAAGAATGGGGGTAAGTGTCGCATCATGCTCTGACAAATCGGTCAGCCGCTCGATACTGTTTTGTATAATGCTCAGCGCATTGCCTTCGTCACTTTCGTACAATTGATAAAAGCTGGTTTGAGCCTGTTCCAACAAACTGGCGCCATTACTCAGCCGCTTATGCTCAGTCTCAAGTTCAGTGAACTCATCCTCACCAATGGCAAACTCATCCAACTCTTTCACCTGGTAGGTAAGCAGTTGCAAGCGATCTTCACGTTGTTGTGCGGCTTTGTGTAATTCGGTAAGCGTAATTTGCTTTTCACGCCAGTGGGTGAAGGCATGCTTTACCTGTTTTCGTAAAGGCTGGTTTTGCGCGTAGCTGTCGAGCAAGCTACGTTGATGCTCTTCCTTAAGTAACTGTAAATGGGTGTTTTGCCCATGTATGGCTAACAGGTGCTGCCCGAGACCCTTTAATTGTTGCAGTGATACCGGTGAGCCGTTAATAAAGGCTTTTGAGCGGCCTTCTTTAGAAATCACGCGGCGAATAAAGCAACTGTTCTCATCTTCATCGGAGGTGAGTTCGTGTTCATCCAGAAAGTGCAACGCGGCCTGATTCTCATTCAGAGAAAAATGCGCAACGATTTCTGCTTTCGCCGCTCCCTGACGAACTGCGCTGGCATCGGCACGCTCGCCCAGGCATAAACTCAGAGCATCTATCGCAATAGATTTACCAGCGCCGGTTTCACCGGTAATCGCCGTCAGGCCATTTTCCAGATTAACCTGAAGCTGCTTTACCACCGCAAAATTATTGATAGAAAGGTGCGCTAACATACAAACCAACCACTCGATGTTTATACAGTATAGTGTGAATATATACAGTGCTCAGAAAATGTAAAGTGAAGTTTTAAAGGTTTGTGTTGCCCGGTAGGTAATTGAGTTAACCAAAATGTGCACAACGCGACTGAAGCCAGACTACCAGGGTATAAGGCTTCTGTGTGTTTCGAATCGTTTATTGTACGTACGTACGCA
>CAZDUT010000158.1:3380-7633 GCA_964508695.1 uncultured Alteromonas sp. | reverse complement strand
AAAGTTATTCTGGACTGGACGTAATGCAGCGTTTTTCTCATATCAGTGTTAATGGGGTGGCGGAGTTTGAAGGCAGCCCGGTGGTCGTGGATATTCGCGACCCGCAGTCGTATGCCAACGGGCATATACCTCATGCCATGCACCTGAGTAATGACAACATCGGCGAGTTTATTGAGCAGACGCCCAAAACGCAGCCGGTGGTGGTGGTGTGTTATCACGGTAACAGCAGCCAGCAGGCTGCTGACATCCTGGCACAACAGGGCTTCGTTGATGTGTATAGCATGGACGGTGGTTTTGAGGCCTGGCATAGCCAGGGACAGCCGGTGGAAACCGGCGCGTGACCACACCTTTAGTCACCTTTAAGCAGCAGGGCCCGGCACAGCTGCTGGCGAATTACCTGCGCACGCACGGTATTCAGGCAGGGGTATCGCCGACCGATGACAGCCGTTACCTGGTGTCACTGGCCAACGGCCATCAGGTTGACGAGGCCCGTGAGATTGCCGAGCAGTTCGTGCGCGACCCGGCTAACCCGAAATACCAGCAGGCTGCCTGGCAAAAGGGCGAAAAAGTGAAGCTGGCCAAATCGCCCTCCCAGGTACGCAGTACCGTTATCGCCAACGCCCGCCGTGCCCCCTTTACGGCGCTGGTGTTTGTGCTTTGCGCAGTGACCTATTTGTTGTCCGTATTCGGGCTGGCGCAGCCCATTTTCCATGCAGTAATGATGCAGCCACTGCCGGTGCTGATGGAAAATCATGAATGGTGGCGTATTCTGGGGCCCGCGTTTATCCACTTCAGTATTCTGCACATTGTGTTTAATTTACTGTGGTGGGGCATGCTCGGCGCGCAAATTGAACGCACACTGGGACTTAGCATGCTATTGCTGGTGTTTGCGGTCTCGGCGATATTTTCAAACGTCGCGCAGTCGTTTTTCACCGATCCCATCAGTGGCATGTTGCTTCCTTTTGGTGGGCTCTCCGGCGTTGTTTACGCGCTCATGGGGTTTGTATGGTGGTTAGGCTGGTTACGACCCGGCTGGGGGTTGTCACTCAGTAATTCCATCGTTGGCTTTATGCTGGTTTGGCTGGTGCTCGGCTATGCCGATATTCTGTGGGTGAGCATGGCGAATGCGGCGCATACCGTAGGACTTATTACCGGTTGTGGCATGGCCGCATTACTCAGTCTGGGCGTAGGCAAAAAGCAAATCTAGCTCTGGTAGAGGTATTTGGTGAAAATAACGTTTTTCACCACTTCGGCACCGGTTTCGTTTTTCATTAAATCCTGCATGGCTTTAAGAATAGCGCGGCGGATGTCTTCGCGACCGGTCAGCGACTTAATTTTCTCTTCCGGCTGCTGGCCAAAAATCTCAATGGCGGTGGCCCGCAGTAGGGGCATGTGATGTTCTGCAATCTCCAGCTGATCCACATCGTTTACCATCAGTTCGACGGTTACGCGCACATACCCCAGTTTGCGTGCTGTAGGGCCTAAATAATTAGTCACAATGTCTGGCTCAAGCCCCAGGTAGGCATAATGAGGGCGGTCCTGCGCCGTTACAGACAATGACACAACCATGGCGCTAAGTAAGCAAAGAATGGCTGCTGAGCGGGAAAATAAATGCTTCATAGGTAATTAGGCCGAACATCCGTTAAAGGCGTTGAAACTGGGTGTAGTGTACCAAAGATAATCAGAAACACACTACTGCTTAAGTTTAAGTCTGTGTAACCTATGCGCCATGCTGCACCTGAGTGAAATGAAGTGATACCATACGCAAAAAACGTGTTCAGGAAGGTTTCATTGCAACGTGATTGGCAGTTTCCCGTTGGGCTAGAGGTAGACTGGCAGGCACCTCAGAGTGTCGATTTCTCCGATCCATATCTGAAAAACTGGTTGCTGGATACCGGCTCGCTGACGGAACGGGTACAGGCACTTTGCCACAAATTTGAACTGCGTGTACTGGGGCAGGGAGAACATGCGCCCCATGCCTGCGAGGTTGACTGGCTGGGACTCGCACAGGGCAGTGTAGATGTGCGTGAGGTGCTGTTATGCGCGGACGGGGTGCCCTGGGTATTTGCCCGCTCGGTGATCCCGCATGCGCTGGTAAAGGGCGAACTGGCTGATCTTGGCAGTGAGCCGCTGGGAAAGCGCCTGTTCAATGATGAGCGTTTTACCCGCAGCCCCTTCGAGCTGTGTAGTTTACCTTCTACGGCGTTTAATGCGGCGATGCCGCGTAAAGCACTGTGGGGCAGGCGGTCGCGCTTTGAACGTGCCGGTTACCACATGATAGTGGCTGAAGTATTTTTACCCGACGCCCCCGCGTACAAGAAAGGATAACCATGACAACCGACACCCACACCAGCAAGCTCAGTGCTTATGCCCGGTTAATGCGTCTGGATAAGCCAGTGGGCATTTATCTGCTGTTGTGGCCCACCCTGTGGGCGCTGATCATGGCGTCCAGCGGATTGCCGGAGGTTGGCGTGACGCTTATCTTTGTGGCCGGTGTGGTGGTCATGCGGTCGGCCGGCTGCATCATTAACGATTATGCCGATCGTAACGTCGACGGCGCGGTTGCACGAACCTCAGCCAGACCGCTGGTCACCGGCGAGGCCACCGAGCATGAAGCGCTGGGGCTGTTTGCCCTGTTAATCGGCGTGGCATTTGCGCTGGTACTGCTGCTTAACTGGCAAACCATTGCCCTGTCGGTGGTGGCACTGCTGCTGGCCGCCAGCTACCCGTTTATGAAGCGCTATACGCACCTGCCCCAGGTGGTGCTGGGTGCCGCATTTGGCTGGGCCATACCCATGGCGTTTATGGCGGTGACCGAAACGGTGCCGGTATGGGGCTGGCTGTTGTTTTTGGCCAACCTGTTATGGACCGTGGCCTATGACACAATGTATGCGATGGTGGATCGGGATGATGATGTGAAAGTGGGCATTAAGTCTACGGCAATATTATTTGGCCGCTTCGACAAGGCAATAATTGTACTGTTGCAACTACTCACACTGGCGTTGCTGGTGGTTATTGGTGACATGATTGCCGCGCACTGGCCCTACTATCTGGCGCTGCTGATAAGCGCGGGGCTGTTTGTACGCCAATACGGGCAAATTCGCCAGCGCGCGCGAGCAGCGTGTTTTAAAGCCTTTTTAGAAAACCATTACGTCGGGCTGGTGATCACGCTGGGGCTGCTGGCTAATTACCTGATGGTGTAGCGGCTTACTTGTTAAGCTGCTCTTCAAGCGCCGCCAGACGGGCTTCCATAGCCTCTAGTTTTTCACGGGTGCGGATGAGCACCTGACTCTGGATATCAAATTCTTCGCGGGTAACCACATCCAGCCGTGCCAGTTGTGACTGAAGAATTTGCTTCATTTTACTCTCGGCCCCTTCTGCCGCACTGCGCACACCCGGAGGCAGCGCGTCGCTCAGTTGTTTGGCAATTTCTTCGAGTTTTTTCGGATCAAGCATGGATTTCCCTTATAATGCGCATCGTCGTGTAGGCCTATTCTATCGGTAACACTCGCACATGCAATCAAAACCGCGGTAGTGCCCGGTTCAACGCTGGAGAGACATGAAACTTAATCAAGCCCAACAAGATGCGGTGACCTTTGTGTCCGGTCCCTGTCTGGTGCTGGCCGGTGCCGGCAGCGGCAAAACCCGTGTGATCACCAATAAAATTGCCTATCTGGTACGCGAGTGCGACCTACCGGCCCGCTATATTGCAGCGGTAACCTTTACCAATAAGGCCGCGCGTGAAATGAAAGAGCGGGTGGCGCAGACGCTGGGTAAGCCGGAGGCGCGCGGCCTGAAGGTCTCGACCTTCCACACGCTGGGCTTACAAATCATCAAGCGCGACGTCAAAGCGCTGGGATTAAAGCCCGGCTTTTCGCTGTTTGATGACAAAGATTCTCTGGCGCTGTTAACCGATCTTACCCGTGACACCCTCGACGGTGATAAAGACCAGTTAAAACTGCTGCAAAGCTGTATTTCCAACTGGAAAAATGACCTGGTGTTGCCTGATGCGTTGCTTAACCGGGCCAGCAGTACCGGCGAGCGCGAGTTTGCAGAAGCGTACAAGCACTATCAGGACCACCTGAAGGCCTACAACGCGCTGGACTTTGACGATCTTATTTTGCTGCCCACGCTGCTGTTAAAAAACAACGAAGAAGCGCGGCTGCGCTGGCAAGGTAAAATTCGCTATTTGCTGGTGGACGAATATCAGGATACCAACACCAGTCAGTACGAGCTGGTGAAGCTGTTGGTCG
>CAZDUT010000158.1:0-3370 GCA_964508695.1 uncultured Alteromonas sp. | reverse complement strand
CGGTGAGCGTGCCCGCTTTACCGTGGTGGGCGACGATGACCAGTCGATCTACTCCTGGCGCGGCGCGCGTCCGCAAAACCTGAATTTGCTGCAGCAGGATTTTCCACGCCTGAAAGTCATTAAGCTGCAGCAAAACTACCGGTCGTCGGGACGTATTTTGCACTGCGCCAACATTCTTATTCAGAATAATCCGCACCTGTTCGATAAAACGCTGTTCTCCGAATTGCACTACGGTGAGCCGCTGAAAGTGATTGAGGCGAAAAACGAAGAGCACGAAGCTGAGCGGGTGGTGGCAGAGCTGCTGGCGCACAAGTTTATGAACCGCACGCAGTTTCGCGAATATGCCATTTTGTATCGGGGGAATCACCAGAGCCGGCTGCTCGAAAAGGTGCTGATGAGTAACCGCATTCCCTACAAAATCAGCGGCGGCATGTCGTTTTTTGGGCGCACCGAAGTGAAAGACATCATGGCGTACCTGCGCCTGCTGGTGAATCAGGATGATGACAATGCATTGTTGCGGGTGATCAACACCCCGCACCGCGGTATTGGTCGCGCCACGCTGCAAAAGCTCGGTAACTTTGCCAACGAGCTTAATGTCAGTCTGTTTGAGGCGGCCATGCACGACGGGCTGGGCTCAGTACTCAGCGCAAGTGCTTACAACGCCGTGTCGGGCTTTGGCCGCTGGCTGGTTACGCTGGCCGATAACGCCAACCGGGGCGATACCAAAGCCGCAGTACGTGAACTTATCCAGTCGATGCAGTATGAGGAATGGCTGTATGAGCAAAGCCCAAGCCCCAAAGCGGCAGAAATGGGAATGGCCAACGTCAGTACGCTATTTGGCTGGGTAGCAGACATGCTGGAAGGCAATGAGCTTGATCCGCCCATGACCCTGACCGAGGTAGTAAACCGGCTTATCCTGCGTGACATGATGGAGCGCGGCGAAGAAGACAGTGAGTCTGATCAGGTACAACTGATGACACTGCATGCCTCTAAAGGGCTGGAGTTTCCCATTGTGTTTCTGGTGGGCATGGAAGAAGGGCTGTTACCGCATCAAAGCAGTGTGGATGAGGACAATGTTGAGGAAGAGCGGCGGCTGGCCTACGTGGGGATCACCCGGGCACAGCGTGAGCTGATTTTCTCGTTGGCCAAAGAGCGTCGGCAGTTTGGTGAAATTATTCAGCCCGAGCCCAGCCGGTTTTTGTTCGAGCTGCCGCCCGACGATGTGCAATGGGAAAGCAGTAAACCGAAAGAGAGTGCGGAAGTGCGCCAACAAAAAGGCCAGGCAAGCATTGCCAACATCCGCGATATGTTGGGCAAAAAGTAAAGGTTTAGGTGGGCAGGGCAGTGAGATCGAGCGTGGTGGCGCGGGCCAGTACCTTACCCTGACCGTACATGCAGTCGATCTCGGTGAGTGCGCGTAGCTGCGAATTCGAGTCGATGCCCTCGGCAATGACTTTAAAGTGCAGATGCTCAGAAATAAGCATGACCGACTGAATAAGCTTAAGGTTGCGCTGTGAGCGCGGCAGTGACTTCACAAAGCGGTGATCGATTTTAATAAAGTCGAAAGGATAGGCGAACAGATAGCTGAGTGACGCCAAACCGCTGCCGAAGTTATCCAGTACCAGCGTGATCCCCGCCCGTTTAAGCTTCTTAATGGCCGGCAGAATGTACTGCGAGCGGCGGTTCAAATCGTTCTCGTCAAACTCGAACACCAGTTCGTTGGCGGTAATGTTGTACTCCTCAATCATGGCAATCATCTTGTTTACCATGGAGGCTTGCAGTAAGTGGTTAATCGACACATTCACCGCTATTTGTTTCGGGCCGTCTTCATCGCCGTCACTCTGACGCAGCAGCTCGCAGGCTTTGCGCAGCTGGAATAAATCCAGATCCAGGGTTAGCCCGCTTTGCTCTGCCACCTGTCGGAACTGCTCACGCGCCACCTTGCCGTACACCGGGTGTGACCAGCGAACAAACATTTCCTGGTACATCTCGGTGTTGTCATTCAGATCGATGACCGGCTGCATGAAAAACTCGAATTCGCCCTCGCGCAATGCGCGGCGGAACTCGCTTTCCAGCTCCAGCTCTTCTATCAAGCGCTCACGCATGCTTTTATCAAACATCACCAGACGACCACGGCCCATGGTTTTGGCCTGGTACATGGCAGCGTCGGCATCCCGCAGAATTTCATCGGCGCTGCGGTAGTACGACTCAAGGTGGGCTATGCCGACACTGGCCCCGGAATACATTTCTTTGCCATCCAGCTCGAACGGCTCTGAAATTGACTTAATGATCCGCGAGGCAACTTCCTGCACGTCTTCGAGATCATCGAAGTTGTCCAGCAACACCACAAACTCATCACCGCCTAAGCGTGCCAGTAAATCGTGGCCACGAATACACAGCGATATGCGTCGCGCCACTTCAACCAGAAACTCATCCCCGGCATGATGGCCCAGGGTGTCGTTGATCACCTTAAAGCGGTCAAGATCGATAAACAGCACCGCGAACAGGTTTTCCGGGTAGCGCTGTTTGTTGGCAATGGCCAGCTCCAGGCGGCTGGTAAACATGGTGCGGTTAGGCAAATCGGTGAGCGAATCGTGATGCGCGTCGTGAATGAGCTTAAGCTCAATTTCCTTACGCTCTTCAATTTGCTGCTTAAGAAAACGGTTGGCGCGGTCCAGCTCAACGGTACGTTCCTGTACCCGCTTTTCCAGCTCGGTATTGTAGCGCTGAATTGATTCGGTACTGCGTTTGCGCTCCATGGCCACCGCAATATGGTGCGATACAAACCGCAGTAACTCTAAGTCTTTGGCATTGTACTTGGCGTGCTTACCGTAGGTTTGCACAGCAATTACGCCAGACACCTCACCGTCGACAACCAGCGGAGAGCCCAGCCAGGAGTTGGCGCTGTTTAACATGCTCTGGGCCACGCTGACATCCAGCTCGCCCTGTTCTGCCAGCTCCAGTACCCGCGGCGGGTTAATCAGTTCTGCTTGGCCGGTGCGCAGCACAAACTCTGTCAGGCCAAGGCCCAGCGGCCGGGTGTCAGCAAAATCAGCTTCGGTATCACTGAAGTAGGGGAATTTGAGGTGTTCGCCGCTTTCGTCCAGGATGGCGATAAAACAGTTAGGCGCACTGATCAGCCGCGCCAGAATATCGTGCAGGCTGGAATAGAACAGGTTCATATCGCCTTCGAGATTGGCCGCCAGCTCGGAAATTTCGAACAGTGCCTGCTGCAGCGACTCTACCTTTTGTCGCTCAAGGATCTCTTCCTGCAAATCGTCGTTTATCTGACGCAGCTGCCGGGTACGTTCACGAATGGTGCGCTCGGTCAGCTCACGGTTTTTAACCCGGTCAACCGTTGTCACAATGT
>CAZDUT010000157.1:0-7643 GCA_964508695.1 uncultured Alteromonas sp. | reverse complement strand
TCAAGTCAATCACTGACTTCGGTATCTTCATCGGTCTTGACGGCGGCATCGACGGTCTGGTTCATTTATCAGACATCAGCTGGAACAAAGCAGGTGAAGAAGCCGTTCGTGATTACAAGAAAGGCGACGAAATCTCAGCAGTTGTTCTGCAGGTCGACCCAGAGCGTGAGCGTATCTCACTGGGCGTGAAACAGATCGAAGAAGATCCGTTCAACAAGTATCTGACAGATAACAAGAAAGGTGCTATCGTTAACGGTACAGTTACTGCTGTAGACGCCAAAGGTGTTACGGTTAACCTGGCTGAAGAAGTTGATGGCTACATCCGTGTTGCAGACCTGTCTGTTGACCGTGTAGAAGATGCTTCTGACGAAGTGAACGTTGGCGAAAGCATTGAAGCTAAGCTGATGGGCGTTGACCGTAAGAACCGCACCGTTAACCTGTCTGTGAAAGCAAAAGACCAGGCTGACGAGAAAGAAGCAATCGATAAAGTGAACCAGCAGCAAGATGATGCTGGCTTTGCTAACGCGATGGCTGAAGCGTTCAAAGCGGCGAAAGGCGAGTAATTACGTCTGAGGGTGTGGTCTTTACCACACCCATGTCCGTAAGTAGCTGTTTGCGTAATCATTTGACAGTGAGGTTGTTATGACCAAGTCGGAACTGATAGAACGGCTCGCGGATCAGGCTCGCCACATCCCTGCGAAGGAGCTTGAAGCCGCCATCAAGGAAATCCTTGAACAAATGGCGCAGACCCTTCAAAAAGGGGATCGCATCGAAATTCGGGGGTTTGGAAGCTTTTCGCTTCACTACCGTGCTCCGCGCACCGGCAGAAATCCCAAAACCGGAGAAACGGTTGAGCTGGACGGTAAATACGTTCCGCACTTCAAACCGGGGAAAGAACTTCGAGAGCGTGTAAACGCTTCGGTAAGCTAAGAAAAACCGCACAATGTGCGGTTTTTTTATGCCTGTGCATTATGCAACGTGCGTTACCGGTCAAATAAGTGTGTATATTCCCCGCTAAAAATCCATAGTTGTAAGACATTCGACGCATTTCCGCTCTTAATGTTAAAAAATCGATCATCTTCAGCCGTTTAACTATTGACCAGTTTAGTTTGCGGCCCGTATTATAGCTTGCGAGGCATACTAATAATAAAAGCGGTCCCGCTCATGTCTGCAGTTGATGAAGACAAAATAATTAAACAGTATCAACCTCTTATTCGTGCGCTAGTGCCGTATGAGCAGCAAAACCGATTACTTGAAGGGATCAACAAGTTCTCGAACCGCTTGCCTGGTAGTGTCAGACGTATCGTTAAAGAGGAGGTTGTTCGGCTTACGTCGCTCACGGATGCGCCTGCCGATAATTCTGCATTCGCCCTGTTTCCGGTGATGAAGTTTCAGCACTTCGGAATTTCCATGCGACTGGATAAAGTCGGTGCACAAATTCTTAAGAACGAAACCGCGCTCTATCAAAATCGTTATACCGTTGGCGTTTTCGAATCGGTGATGGACTCTGGTCATTACCAGGCACATATGAAACGCGAACAATTTAAAAAAGTTGTCGATGCGTTTACCGTGGAAGGTCAGTCATTTACTGATATTGATTTTGGTAATGACATTGCTATAACACCAAATTTTACCGTTTCCAGCAGCGCGTTTGAGAAAGGCCGTCACTGCGCACTCAGTGCACTGGCTTTCGATACCATAGCGGTCGAAACACGACGTCCACCCACCAATAAAACAGGCGAGCGGATTGCATTCACGCTTCCCGAAATCCGCGGACTCACCCAAAAAACCGTGGAGTTAATTTACCAGCTGGAATCCACCAAGTTTAATAAACACACCGGCAGGTATGACTCCCATTTCAGGCTGCCGCCTGATACAGATCCTAAAATAAAAGCAGCCATCAAGCGCTATATCATTGCCAGTGCTCATCAGCAGCCCTTGCAGCGTGAGCTTGAGATTGAGCGGGCTATGCAGGATCTGGAGCGTGACAGGTTACTCGAAAACAGCCCATGGCTACCGGTCTACGCCAGACGTAGCGCAGAAGGTATGCAGCCGGTGATCGCATTGTTGACCAAGGCCAATGCGGAGTTTAATAACGTCACTGGTGTGCTCAATGACCTGGGGCACCGCCGCAATTTCAGTCAGCTGGCCAAAGAGCTGATGACATACCATGAAGCGTTTTTGTTTTGCGGTACGCTACCGACCAAAAACGGTGAAACGCGTGTCGTCGTGACACATCGACAGCTATCCGCAGATGATCAGCTGGCCAGCCTCATCTACATGCTCAATAAGAATAAAAGTCTGACCTGTCTGCACTGCCGTCTTGAAGAGATCAGTGGTGATGACAGAGCCAAAGCATTTGCCATTCACGATATGGCGAGCAAAGCCTTTCCCGAACTCGACAGTATCAGCCATGTTATTTATTGCCGTGACATCTCTGAACGCCTGCGCGATCTGACCCCTGGTGAGCGCTGTGAATTGACCGCTATTCCACGCAGATATCTGGCCGATGAAAACCGGCTGAATATAGGTTATGTGATGGAAGAGGAACTCGATAGGCGCAGCGAAAGCCGGTACCTGGTCGATAAAGAGGCATCCATAAAAATGGGCCTATTATCATCGTTGGATGCAACACTGAATGACTTGTCCGCCAAAGGCATGAAACTGACAGTGTCACCAGGAGATCACTGTATCGGCGACGAAGTTCGCGTCTCCGTACCGGAACTGAAAATCAAAAACGACCGGTACAAAGTTGTACATTTCGATAAGCAGCAGGGCGTGCTTCGCTTATGCCTGCCAGAAGAAAGTAAACGCATGAAAGGTGGCGCCAATGTGGGGGCTATTGTTGAAAGCAATACAGCCTATTTTAAAATGCGGGACATCGCCCGAAGGCAACGCGCCACTCACCGTTTCCTGTGGGAACTGGCGATACGTCATCTGCCGTCCCTGGCGATATTGTGCGTTATGAACCGCTACACGCTAGACAGAATGAAGACCGTTTATCAGAGCGATGCGTCTGATGATCTCTACCCCTTTTCAAAAACCAAGAATATTACGCCGCTTCATGGTTTCTTCGCCGATAAAAATGCCGCAAAACCGAAGTCGAAAATGTTGTAGCTGTTGTTTAAGGGCAAGCTGAATTCTGCATTGGTGGTGCACTGCGTTCGCAAGTCAGACGAACGCCTTGTCTACATCTCCGAAAAGGATTACCAGTTCGGCAGTATGCGTCAGCAAATACAGCGTAAGCTGGATGAAGAATCGATTCAGTTATGCACCTCTGAAGTCACCGCAGTACGCTGTCACGATGCGACCACGCCTCTGACAAAAAAGCGCCTGGCGCAATTGTCGAAACTGGATAAAGCAATGTATGACAAACTGGTTAATATGCAAGCCGGTTATACGCACTGTATCTATGTGACAAACATTTCAGCCTTACAGAATGATATTATTCGTGCCAGAATGCGCATGCTGCGGAAAAAGCCAGCAAGCGCAGAGAGCGGCACGGCAGCCTGAAACTATTCTGCATTTCAATATTTTAAGCGGTAGGATGTTGCGAGCTGATTTGCTATTCTTTACCAATAGATTGTTAGAAGGATACAGGGATTGAGAGGAATACTTTCAGTACTCGTGATAGTCGTGTTACTGGCGCTGGCATTTGCGATTGGATCGCAAAACGAAGCAGTAGTTTCAGTTAACTACCTTATAGCCCAGGCCGATACCCGAATTTCGACACTTATTGCGATAGCCCTGTCTGTAGGGGTGCTAATTGGGGTGCTGGTAATGTTGGGTGCTTGGCTCAGTTTACGCTTAAAAGTGGTAGCGCTCCGCGCCAAAGTCCGGCGGCTGACAAAAGAAACCTAACATGCTTGAACTGTTGTTTCTCCTTTTGCCGGTAGCGGCAGGGTATGGCTGGGTGATGGGCCGTAACAGCCTGCGCAAAGTGCAGCGTAAAGAATCAAGCATACTTTCCCGTCATTACTATAAAGGTCTGAATTTCCTGTTATCTGATCAGCCAGATAAGGCTGTGGACACATTGATCAAGATGATTGATGTGAACAACGATACTGTAGAAACGCATATCGCGATGGGAAGTTTCTTTCGGCATCGTGGCGAAATAGACCGTGCCATTAAAGTACACCAAAGTTTGGTAAGCCGCGAAGAAATCCAGCCTGCGCAGCGTGAAATCGCATTGAAAGAACTGGGGCTGGACTATACCCAGGCAGGCTTCTTAGAGCGCGCCGAGAATGCCTTCTTACAATTACTGAACAGTGATAAACATTATCTGATCGCTCAACAGCAACTGTTCAGTATTTATCAGACAACAAAGGAATGGGATCGCGCCATCGAGCTGGCAGAGCGCATGGTCGCTTGTCATGGCGATAATGATGAAGTCAGCGAACGGTTGTCCCACTTTTACTGTGAACAAGCCAATGTGTTGTTAACCAAACAGGACACCTCCCAGGCGCTTATTCTGTTGCAAAAAGCGGTAAATTCAGACGAAAAAGCGGTCAGGCCCTGGCTGCTACTCGGCCAGTTAGCCCTTGAGCAGCGCCGTTATACTGATGCTATAGCCTATTATCGTCAGGTTGCCGAGCGCGATATAAACTGGTTTAGCGAAGCCGTTCCTTATCTGGAAAAAATTGCAGAAGAAACCGGCGACTGGGATGGCTTCGCCGAACACTTGCAGTCTCATTGGCAGGCGTGCGCCACCTCCTATCTGGCAATGGTCGACGTACTGCTTAAAAAAGGGGAAACCCAACAGGCTGCCGATTACCTGTTTGAGCAACTTGGCGAGCGCCCTACGATGCGTGGGTTTAAAACGCTCATGGGCCTGTATATCGATCAGGTGAACGATCAGGCATCAGCAAATAGTTTACGGCTGCTTAAAGATCTTGTTGAACGCCAGATGGAGCAACGACCTAAGTACCGCTGTCAAAGTTGCGGGTTTTCAGGCCGCAAGCTCTATTGGCTGTGTCCATCCTGCAAGAAATGGGGCGTAGTAAAACCAATTAAAGGTCTCGACGGAGAATAACAGTGATACAAAACCCGCGTGTCATAGTGGCACTTGATTATGACGACAAAGACAGTGCGTTGGAGTTTGTTAACCAACTTGATCCAGCGCTGTGCCGGTTAAAAGTAGGCAAAGAAATGTTTACGCTGTTCGGTCCCGATTTTGTGCGTAACCTGGTCGACAGAGGGTTTGATGTTTTTCTTGACCTGAAGTTTCATGATATCCCGAACACTGTCGCCAAAGCGTGTCGGGCGGCAGCAGAGTTGGGGGTATGGATGGTGAATGTGCATGCTTCGGGCGGTAGCGAAATGATGAAAGCCGCCAAAAAGGCAATTGAAGAAAGTGCGCATCCGCAAACCAAACTTGTCGCTGTCACCGTGCTGACCAGTATGGATAAGCAGCAGCTGAATGATATTGTTGATGATGTGACGCCCGATCAGCAGGTGATGAAACTGGCTACCCTTACCCGTAATGCCGGACTGGACGGCATTGTGTGTTCGGCGCAGGAATCAATGGCGCTGCGACAGGTGTTTGATGACGACTTCCTGCTGGTAACGCCGGGTATTCGACCAGTGGGCAGTGAGGCCGGTGACCAGAAGCGGATCATGACGCCGGTGGAAGCAATACAAAATGGCGTGAGTTATCTGGTAATGGGGCGACCTATTACTCAGGCGAACTCTCCGGTTGAGGTGCTTAACGAGGTCAATGCCTCGCTCTCACATCTTTAGCTCTGGTGCATTTAAAAACGAATGGGCTAATCAGCGTACCGCACCATCCTCGCGCGTTCGCTATCTGGCGCGTGCGCTATAAAGTGTCACACAAATAACGCTCACACCTATCCTGTTTATCAATAAAAAAGCCCTGCTTACGCAGGGCTTTTTTACACATTAAGAATAATGCGTTTTACTTCAATGCGTCTTCTGCGGGAGTATAAGTCAGGCCTAATTCCTCGCCAAGGGCGTCCACAACAGCTTTGTAAGTGACTTTACCTTCGTGCACATTCAGCCCTGCCAGTAGGTGCTTATCTTCAAGCATGGCCTTCTTTGGACCTTTGTTCGCCAGTGCCAGACCAAATGGCATGGTGGCATTGTTCAGCGCCATGGTAGAGGTCCGGGCAACGCCGCCAGGCATATTGGCCACACAATAATGAACCACATCATCGACTGTATATACCGGCTCCTGGTGCGTCGTCGCTTTGGAGGTTTCAAAACAGCCCCCCTGATCGATGGCCACATCGACCAGTACCGAGCCTGGTTTCATGGCTTTTATGTGTTCTCTGTTAAGCAGTTTAGGTGCGGCGGCGCCAGGTATAAGTACTGCACCCACAACCAGGTCCGCTTTCGATGAATAGTGCTCAATGGCATCAACAGTGGAGAAGACCGTTTTCACCTGACCACGGAAGATATCGTCAAGTTGGCGCAGGCGGGGCAGGGAACGATCAAGTATTGTCACATCTGCACCCAAACCTAATGCCATTTTGGCTGCGTTGGTGCCAACCACGCCACCACCGATAACCAATACTTTGCCAGGGGCTACTCCCGGTACGCCACCTAACAGTGTGCCGCTACCGCCGTGCGATTTTTCCAGGTAGTGGGCACCTGCCTGCACTGACATGCGGCCTGCTACTTCACTCATCGGTGCCAGCAGTGGCAGCCCGCCATGGCTGTCGGTAACCGTTTCATACGCAATACAGGTCGCACCTGACGCAACCAGCAGTTCTGTTTGCGTGGCATCAGGCGCAAGGTGGAGGTAGGTATAGAGTGTCTGACCCTTGCTCAGTAGCTTACATTCGTTTGGCTGGGGCTCTTTTACTTTCACGATCATTTCTGCTTCAGCGAAAATTTGCTGTGCAGACGGTGCAATGGTAGCGCCGGCCTCGGTATACATCTCATCGGTAAAACCAATCGCGCCACCCGCGTTAGTTTCAACCATAACTTGATGGCCTTGGGTAACAAATTCTTTCACCGCGGCTGGGGTTAAGCCGATACGGTATTCATGATTTTTTATTTCTTTAGGTACACCGACAAGCATGATAGGCCCTCTTATTGTTAATGGGTCGCAGAATAATAAGCTGCGCAGTATACGTGAAAAAAAAGCGAAGTATCTGCTGAAAACACGACATGGTCAGTGTTATATTCTGAGTATTCTGACTAATGAAGCATAAAATATGCTGGTAAAAACGCCAAAACATCTTGATCGTATCGACCGCAATATCCTTAGTGCGTTACAAAAGAACGCGCGCATTTCGAATGTGGATCTGGCCAAAGAGGTAGGGCTGAGCCCCAGCCCTTGTCTGGAAAGGGTTAAGCGGCTTGAGTCGCAAGACTATATTCTCGGTTATCACGCCACCGTTAATCCGCAAAAAATGGGGGCGGCGATGCTGGTGTTTGTGGAGATCACCCTGACCAAAACGTCAGTGGATATCTTTGCAGCATTTTCTGCGGCGGTACGACAATATGACGATATACAGGAGTGCCACCTGGTCTCGGGGGATTTCGATTTTTTGCTGAAGGCGCGCGTAGCTGATATGTCGAGCTACCGCAAACTGTTAGGTGACACTTTATTGCGACTACCTGGTGTCAGTTAGTCGCGCACCTATGTGGTGATGGAAGAGGTAAAAAGTACCACAGCA
>CAZDUT010000156.1:0-7676 GCA_964508695.1 uncultured Alteromonas sp. | reverse complement strand
GAACCCCGTAAGTGTGACCCAGTGCGGCGCTTTTTTACGGTCAAACGCATAAGTGCTGATTAAACTGAGAATCTGATAGCCCTCACTAAGCTTCTGCGTGACATCGTCTAACTTCCAGTCAAAATAGCGAACCGGCATGGCTTGCTGCGACGCTTCCTCAGAAAAACTTTGCTCTACAAAACTCAGAATTTGCTTTTTGTCGGTATTTCGCACGCCTTCCACAAATAACGGAAGTGGCATATTCAGCCATACCTCAGCATCAGCACCGTGATCTTTGGCCGCAAGCCCCAGCCCAATGGGATGACAGCCACCGTGCCCCGAAGTCATAAAAATGGTGGTGGCACGGCGCCACAACGCAAGTTCATTGTGCTGCGTCATGGCAATGCCATGGCCACCCTGGCTCAATGCCATCATTAATGCCGCCGGCCCGCAGGTAAATTCGGTTGTTTGCTGGTACCACGGGAATGGCGATTCACGACTTGCTTCATGGCTATTGGACAACACCTTTTGCATGCGCAGCGCATCGCTGTGGTCATCATAGTAATCGGTGTACATCCCAAACTGATGAAAGCCAAGACGTTCATAAAGACTGATCGCGCCTGCGTTGCTGCAGGACACTTCCAGCCTGACAAACCGCTTTCCCCGTAACAGCGCCCGCTCCTCGAGCGCTGCAATAAGTTTTTCGGCGAGTCCCTGTCCGCGAGCCTCGGGTAACACTGCGATGGAATACAAACGGGTCAACTGCGTACCGCGCCGAAGCAATAACAGCGCATAACCTACCACCCGTGAATCAACCACCGCTACGGTAAACTCAGCGTGTGGCGCATCAATGTAATAACGCAACCTTCGCCGGCTCAGTCGGTCTGTGGTAAAACAGCGCTGCTCGATGGCCACCAGGGTACTGAGATCGCTTAACTCTGCGCTGCGTAAAACAACGCCTGGTTTTGAATGACTTACAGACTGAACCGTATTACTCATCGCCCACGTAACTCTAAACGCCGGGCAAACTCCTGCATGATCAATGCGTATAACTCATTGCCCAGATATTTATCTTCAACCCCTGCATCAATACTGGGGTTATCGTTGACTTCTATCACGTACACCTTGTTGCCGGACTGCTTAATATCTACGCCGTACAGCCCATCGCCAACCGTTTTTGCAGCTTTGATTGCGGCGTTGAGTACCGCCTTTGGTACCTCAAATGTCGGTAGCGTGGTAAAGTCCCCCGAACTTATCCGCTCTCCCTGGTGGTGATAAATTTGCCAGTGGTTGCGCGCCATAAAATACTTACAGGCATAAATAGGCTTACCGGCCAGCATACCAATCCGCCAGTCATATTCGGTATAGATGTATTCCTGAACCAGTACCAGTGCAGACACCGCAAGCATGTCGTCCAGATGACGCTTCAGTTCATCGCGATTCTGTGCCTTATGCACCCCGCGGGAGAATGAGCTTTCCGGGAGTTTCAGCACAATAGGCAGACCAAACGCTTCGATCAATGCATCACAGGTTGCGTCGTCACTGCGGGACACGAACTGCGCTTTGGGTGCAGGCACGTGCTGATACGTAAAGGCATCCTGCAAATACACCTTATTACAACAGCGAAGAATTGACTGCGTATCATCCATCACCACGATTCCCTCACGTTCAGCCGCGCGGGCAAGCCGGTAGGTATGGTGATCAATCGCTGTAGTTTCGCGAATAAACAGTGCATCGTAATGGCCAAGATCTTCCGGCGACAGTCGTTGCACCACATCGGCCTGAAAACCTGCCTTTTCCGCGGCTTTAACAAAGTGCCGGATCGCCTTTTCGTCACTCGGAGGAGTCACTTCATCCGGGTTTACCAGAATCGCCATATCCCAGCGCGCCCGCTTACCTTTGCGGGACGCACGCCACTGCTTCTTGGTATAAGACTCAATCGCCGCAATGCAGCGCTGTTGCTGCGCGTCATCAAGACTTGTCATCGGCAGCGGTCGGCATGTCAAAAAGCCGATAGGTGCCGATACCGGCTGACTGGTTGCTTCAGACTTGCCCTCTGCCATTTGTAGTGACACTTCCAAAATCGGGCAGCGATAATGTTCAAAGGCCAGTTTGCCCAGCTTTTTAAGTGCAGGCTCTTCGGTTTCGCCAAACAGCACCAGAAACGGCTGCGCGGTTTCAGCGCCTTCAGGGTAAGAAAATTGCTCGGGTAACGGCATTCGACCGATCTGAGAGTCGCCTTCGCTACGTAAGTCATTAATAGTGTTGACGCTGGGCAGCACCACATGACTGCGCGCCTGTGCCAGCAGTGAACAGTAATAACCTTCACTGAGGTAATGTGTTGCATCACAGAGATTGATGACCCGGGTTTTCGGCTCATCGACCTTTGGAAAGTCGGCCAGGTAATCAGCAAACGTGAGCACGGTCAGACTGCTCGTCGAAAACAATGCCGGGTCGTCAACCACAATAAGGGTGTTGTGCATAATATAAGTGCTTCTTTAATCAGCGAAATACGGTAAACTTAATCGTTCAGAAATGTGAAAAACGCATAACAGAATTAAGCGCGAGTGTACGGCAAAGCGCAGATTTTCATAGCGATTTCATCACCGGATTTTTTCATCGTAAAGACAAATAAAACTGAAATTTGCAGGCAATATGCAAACGTTCAGTGCCTCAAGGAGTAAGTATGGTCCTCGCCAGTCTCGCTATCATAATTGGTTTGCCAGTGTTGTTATGGGGCGCCGGTAAGTTCGTTGGTGGCTCAGCCGCCGTCGCCAATCATTTTGGGGTGTCGCCACTGCTTATTGGCATGCTCATCATCGGCTTCGGTACCTCTGCCCCTGAGATCATTGTCTCGGTTTTTGCGGCCGTACAAGGCAACTCCGGTATCGCGCTGGGCAATGCGTTTGGCTCCAATATCGCCAATATATTGCTCATTCTCGGGCTTACCGCACTCATCAGTCCCATCGCAGTGCGTTCTGAAATCATAAAAAAAGAAATTCCGGTATTACTTGGCATCACCTTTTTTGCAGCCTGGCAATTACTGGATAAAAACCTCTCAAAGGATGATGCTTTTTCCCTGGTCGGTCTGTTTATTCTGCTTATCTCATGGAGTATCTGGCAAGGTATGCGGGGCGGTAAAGATACACTTTCCGAGGAGTATGGCGAAGAGCTTAACAGCGACCATTCGCCGGTAAAAACCCACGCAGTCTGGCTGCTGGTCGGCCTGCTCACTCTGGTTGCCAGCTCCCGTATTCTGGTGTGGGGCGCCGTTGAAGTTGCCACTTTCTTTGGTGTCAGTGACACCATCATCGGCCTGACTATTATCGCTATCGGTACCTCTCTGCCTGAGCTGGCGTCGTCGCTGATGGCAGTAAGAAAAGGAGAGCATGATCTGGCGTTAGGCAACGTGATTGGCTCTAATATGTTCAACACCCTGGCAGTCGTGGGCATAGCCGGTATGATCCAACCGATGTCAGTGGCAAACGACTTTTTATATCGCGATGTCGCAGTGATGCTGATCGCCACCGTGGCGCTGTTTATTTTCTGTATTGGTATTCGCCGGCAGGGACGATTGAACCGGCTTGAAGGTGCGGCCTTTACCATTGCATACCTGGTATACACTTACATTCTGATCAATTCAGCTTTCGTAGCATAATCGGCACGCAGGTCAGCTCAGGGAGGGGCTGGCCTCGGCGCTTTGGCTTAACCGGCAGGATTAATCGTATTTAAGGTAACAAGGCTGATAACCGCCAAAATAGATAATACAAACAAATTCACACCGAAACGATCGTAGTGCCGCCGCGTCCGGCGACTGCGCAGGATAATACTCACTAGGCTCAATCCAAGACAAATCTGCAGCGTGACTCGCAATGCACGCAGATATCCTTCAGACCATGAAGTGTCCCCTTCCAGCCCCCAGTATTGTTGTAAGCCCGTGACAAAGTCAGGGCGGGCGTAGTGAAACAGTATCAGTGCCATGACCAGTGTCATCCATGCAATGACATTCAGTGCAATCACAGCGCGGTAAACTGTGTCTTCTCTTTTTGGTATTTCACGTCTGTCGGAACGGTAAGATTTTGTCGTTTTATTGCCCATTTGTCATCCTAAACTCTGGCATCCAAGCGATGGTTGAGTATACTAACCAGCTTGTACATCACTGCATTACCTTAGGACATACGACTTAGCATGGTCGCATGTTCACATCGCCCTTCATTTTGCGAGCTGCAGTATCAATTATAGACCGAACTACCGACTTTCATCGGCCACTCCTTTTGCTGGCATTGTGCTTAAGATGCATCAGTGGAATGAGTGTGCGAAGATACGGTCAGAATAACCCGATGGTTGAACAAACGGAGAGAGAAACATGACGCATACGCCCGTTGTCGACGTACTGAATGGGAAGTACGCACAAGGCGAAACAGTGACTGTGAAAGGCTGGGTACGCACCCGCCGTGATTCAAAGGCTGGCCTGTCATTTATTGCACTGCACGACGGCAGTTGCTTTGATCCTATTCAGGTTGTGGCGCACAATACACTGTCAAATTATGCGGATGTTCAACGCCTGACAACCGGCTGTTCACTGGCAGTGACCGGCACGGTAAAAGAGTCTCAGGGCGCGGGGCAGGCCCTTGAGCTTGATGCGCAATCAGTTGATATTATCGGCTGGGTTGAAAATCCTGACACCTACCCGATGGCCGCAAAGCGCCACTCAATTGAATATCTTCGTGAGTATGCTCACCTGCGTCCCCGCACCAATGTGATAGGCGCGGTAACACGGATCCGTAACTGCCTGTCTCAGGCACTGCACCGCTTTTTTCACGAGCGGGGCTATTACTGGATAAGCACTCCGGTAATCACGGCCAGCGACACTGAAGGTGCCGGCGAGATGTTCAGAGTTTCCACACTCGATATGATGAATCTGCCACGTGACGATAAAGGCAATGTTGACTACACAGAGGATTTCTTTGGCAAAGAAACCTACCTGACCGTTTCCGGGCAGCTCAACGTTGAAACCTACTGTAGCGCTATGTCGAAGGTGTATACCTTTGGCCCAACATTCCGTGCTGAAAACAGTAATACTTCGCGACACCTGGCAGAATTCTGGATGATTGAGCCTGAAGTGGCGTTCGCAGACCTGTCAGATATCGCACAATTGTCCGAAGATATGCTCAAGTACGTGTGTAAAGCCGTACTGGAAGAGCGTGCTGACGATATGGCATTTTTTGCCCAGCGTATTAACAAAAACGCGGTATCGCGCCTTGAGAATCTGGTCAGTGCCGACTTTGTACGCATGGATTACACCGATGCGATTGAAATCCTGCAAAACTGCGGTAAGAAATTTGAGTTCCCGGTCGAATGGGGCGTGGATTTGTCGTCCGAGCATGAACGGTATCTGGCAGAAGAGCACGTTGGTGCCCCCATCATCATGCAAAACTACCCCAAAGACATCAAAGCGTTTTATATGCGCATTAACGATGACAACAAAACCGTGGCAGCGATGGATGTACTGGCGCCTGGCATTGGTGAAATTATCGGTGGTTCTCAGCGTGAAGAACGTCTGGATGTTTTTGACCGTCGTCTTGACGAAATGGGACTGTCAAAAGAGGATTATGCCTGGTATCGCGACTTACGGCGTTACGGCACCGTGCCGCACGCAGGCTTCGGACTGGGTTTCGAGCGCCTCGTAGCTTACGTTACCGGCATGCAGAATGTGCGCGATGTTATTCCCTTCCCCCGCACGCCTGGCAGCGCTAACTTTTAAGCTGAACAGAAAAATGCATTGTAAAGGCGCCCTCCGGCGCCTTTTTTTGTTTCCGGCTTTTGCGGGATCCTGCGCTCATCGGACTAAAATTATTACTGCGGCTATTTGCCCTTGCAGACAGATACGGTATTCTGGCAAATACGAACAGTTCTTTAGTGCAAATTCAGGAACTTAGTCTGTACACATGTACCGCTAGGCGCGAAAGGTCATCCACCCGGTAATGTCAGAACACCACATTGTTAAGGTCGTCTGCGAGCAGTGTCACCACCGCGTGCAGTTGCCCCAACTTCAACACCGTCAGCGCGCGCTGTGCCCACGCTGCGGTCATACCTTGCTGGTTTCCCGTCGCCATCAGACCGAAAAACTGCTTGCGCTGAGCATCAGTGCGCTGGTCTTCCTGATGTTATCTCTGCCCTTCAACTTTTTGTCTTTCCGGGCAGCAGGTCAAAAGCATAGCATTGACTTACCCGGCGGGCTGGATATCCTGATCAGCCACGATGCCCTGTCGCTGGCTGTGATCACCGGTATTGCAACATTGGTATTGCCGGGGTTGGTGCTACTCGGATTTTGCGTACTGTGTTTTGCGCGCTTAGGTAACGAACGTCCTATCGCTGTATTCAGGGTACGTCACGTCGTTGATGCCATGCTTCCCTGGAGTATGGCTGAAATCTTTCTGGTGGGGACGCTGGTTAGCCTGATTAAAATTACGGAGATGGCTGACATTGCTATCGGCTTGTCGTTTTATGCCTTTATCGGCTTTAGTGTCTGTATGTCCGCCGCAGTGATGCACTACAACAGCAATGATTTTGCTGTGTGGCTATACCGCGGCACACCACCGGCTCCTCCCGAACCAACCAGCCTTGAAGCCGCTCACAGTATCCAGCGAACCTGGGCACTGTTGATAACGGCATCGCTCCTGTATATCCCGGCTAATGTCCTGCCTATCATGCGCACCGAGTTATTTGGCCGTACCGAACCAAATACAATTATTGGCGGCGTTATCCGGCTATGGGAATCGGGCTCCTACCCGGTTGCGCTGATTATTCTTGTTGCCAGTGTAATTGTCCCTGTGGCCAAAATCGTTACGCTGGGCTGGCTGAACTACACCGTTCAGGCCAATCACCTCAATGCACAACACACTCGTACCAAGTACTATCGCGTGACCGAGTATATAGGGCGCTGGTCTATGATCGATGTCTTTGTTGTCGCCGTACTTGTCGCGCTGATCCAGTCCGGCAGTAGCCTATCCATATATCCCGGGCAGGCCGCACTGGCGTTCTGCGCCGTGGTGTTTATCACTATGATTGCCGCCATGACCTTTGACTCTCGGCTGATATGGCAAAACAGGAAGCAGTTATTATGACAGAAGATGCGCATATCGCGTCCACGTCCCGTGTCTCAAAAATCTGGCTGGTGCCGCTGGCGGCAGTTTTCATCGGCGCCTGGATGGTGTTTTACCAGTGGAGTAACCAGGGCCCGATGATCACCATTGAGCTGCCATCCGCGACCGGCATAGAAGTCAATATTACGCCTATCAAAGTTCGCGATTTGGAAGTGGGTCAGGTTAAGAAAATTTCTCTTAAACCCAACCTTGAAGGCGTGCTGGTAGAGGCTCGAATAGATGCCAGTGCCGCACACCTGCTTACCGATAAGACGGATTTTTGGGTGGTTGCACCACGCATCAGCTTTTCTGAAGTGTCCGGGCTCAATACGCTGTTGTCAGGCAGTTACATTGCCATGTCGGCAGAAGACAGTGGCGATGAACAATATAACTTTGTGGCGCTTGAACGCCCCCCGGTCACTCCCTCAGGCACGCCGGGTCTGCATGTGACGCTCAAATCTGATGACCAGTTCGCGTATAAGGCGGGCGACCCGATTATTTATAAGGGCTTTCAGGTAGGTGAGTTTGAAGACGCGGTATTCGATATTAATG
>CAZDUT010000155.1:0-7798 GCA_964508695.1 uncultured Alteromonas sp. | reverse complement strand
GTACCTGGCTACGAACCAGGCGGTCGGAGGTTCGAATCCTTCCACACGCGCCATAATTTAGTTCGCCACCATTTACGCAGGTAAATGACGTCGCTTTACGCGTGTGTAGCTCAGCTGGATAGAGTACCTGGCTACGAACCAGGCGGTCGGAGGTTCGAATCCTTCCACACGCGCCATATAAGAAAACCCACCATTTGGTGGGTTTTTTTATATCTTGTGATTGGCTGAGAACCGACAGAATGTTCGACACCATCGCCGGGACGATGGTGAACGCGCTCTCACGCGGCCCCGCAGTGGCTGCGGTCGCACATGTCTCATGAGCACGCCGTAATCCCATCCCTGGGAGCTTTGCTGCCGCCTCCCTGCGGCAGAGGGCTCAAGAGTCATGTTCTCCCACTCTCCACCGGATACAACGCAATTGTCGCGCTGGAAGGCAGCGTCTGTTATTTGTCGCCTCGAATTGGCTGGCGGGCACACGAATCGCATGAGCACGCCGTGAACCCATCCCTGGGGACTTGTAAACCAAGAATGTGACAATGAGTTCAGCGTATCCTCAAACCATCCTGATGGCTCCGCCGCATGCATTCATATCAGCACGCCTTTAGTCCGGGCCGGGCGACGAGACTTCTTTTTTACAGGTGTTTGAAATCTTTGTGATTAGTAAAACGTAAGAGAAAAGATCCGATGTGAAAGTTTGCTAACGGCAGGGGCACCTGCTGGTTGTGTTTTGGCAGGCTGCGTGGTACTTATTTCTTTATACTTTGTAGAAAACGGAACGAATTATGGGTGAAGATGCTGTTTCAACACTGCTGAGCGAAGCGGGCACGTTAATGCTGGTTGGAATGGTGTTTGTTTTCATCTTCCTCACTATGCTGATTGGCGGCATCGAGGTAATCGCCCGTTTTTGTCGCCGCTTTCCGGGGCAACAGCCTGAGCCTGTATCCGCCGAGCAGGTAGTGCAGTCCGCACCGAAGACTGGTGCCGACGACCCCCGTCTCGTTGCCGCTATCACAGCGGCTATTCACACACACCGTCAATCCCGTTAATACCGCCTCGTTAAGGAGTGAACATGGCTAAGCCACTGGCACTAACTGAACTGGTTTTACGCGACGCGCATCAGTCGTTGTTGGCCACCCGTTTGCGTATTGAAGACATGCTACCTATTGCTGAGCAGCTGGATAATGCCGGCTTTTGGTCGGTGGAGTCCTGGGGTGGGGCGACGTTCGATGCCTGTATACGCTATTTGGGTGAAGATCCGTGGGAGCGTATACGTCAGTTAAAGCAGGCTATGCCAAACACCCGGCAACAGATGCTATTGCGCGGCCAGAATTTGCTCGGCTATCGCCATTACGCCGATGACGTTGTGACGCGCTTTGTTGAGCGTGCCGCGACAAATGGTGTGGACGTATTCCGTATTTTTGATGCCATGAATGATGTACGTAACCTCAAAACTGCGGTGAAAGCGGCGATTGATTGTGACGCCCATGCGCAGGGTACGATGGCGTACACTGTCAGCCCGGTGCACACCCTCGATACCTGGCTGGACATGGCGCGGCAAATAGAAGATATGGGCTGCCACTCACTATGTATCAAAGATATGGCGGGGCTGCTAAAGCCGTATGAGTGCGAGCAGCTTATCAAAGGCCTGAAAGAGACCATTCAAATTCCAATTGCCATGCAATGCCATGCAACCACAGGCTTAAGTACAGCCACGTACCAAAAAGCCATCGATGCGGGCATTGACATGCTGGATACTGCGATTTCGCCAATGAGTATGACGTATGGACATACCGCGACGGAAACCATTGTATCGATTGTCGAAGGCACAGAGCGCGACACCGGTATTGCATTGCCTGAGCTGGAAGATATTGCCGGCTACTTTCGGGAGATCCGCAAAAAATACAGCCAGTTTGAAGGAAGCCTGAAGGGGGTTGATGCACGGATATTAACCGCCCAGGTGCCCGGAGGCATGCTCACTAACATGGAGAACCAGTTAAAAGAGCAGGGCGCACAGGATAAATTTGACGAGGTACTGGAAGAGATCCCGCGGGTACGTGAAGATCTCGGATTTATCCCCTTAGTTACACCGACCTCGCAAATTGTAGGTACCCAATCGGTGATTAATGTACTGACCGGTGAGCGCTACAAAAGTATCACCAAAGAGACCGCCGGCGTCCTCAAAGGCGAATACGGTGCAACGGCTGCGCCGGTGGATGAAAAGCTCCAGCAACGCGTGCTAGATGGAGATGAGCCGCTGACCTGTCGCCCGGCCGATAAGATTGAGCCTGAAATGGACAAGCTGGAACAAGAGTTGGACTCGTTGGCGGCTGAGAAGTCAATTTCACTGGCGGATGAAAAAATTGATGATGTGCTGACTTATGCGCTCTTTCCTCAGATTGGCCTGAAGTTTCTCGAGAATCGCAATAACCCTGACGTGTTCGAGGCTCCACCCTCTGAGGAGCATGCCGAGGACACACCAACTCAGTCTCAGACGGCATCAGCTGGCGAGACCGGCCACTACGACGTGCGGGTTGATGGCAAGGTATTTACCGTGGAAGTTGCCGCGTCGGGTGAGCTGACCAACATCGAAGCCTCTGACAGTGCCACGCAGCAAACGTCACAGCAAACCTCTCAGCCTGAGCAGAAAAGCAGTGCAGGGGGGCAGGCAATCAATGCGCCTATGGCAGGTAATATCTTTAAAGTAAATGTTCGCGAAGGACAGCACGTCGCAAATGGTGATGTGGTAATCATTCTTGAAGCGATGAAAATGGAAACGGAAATTCGCAGCACCCATGACGGAGAGGTCTCTGAAATTATGGTCAAACAAGGCGATGCGGTAAGCAGCGGTCAGCCGCTCATCACGCTGGGGTAAGCCATGGATAAGATAAGTGTACTCTGGGACAGTACCGCGCTGGCCCATTTTGAACCCGGGCAACTGGTCATGATGGCAGTCGGTCTGTTGTTGTTGTATCTGGCGATAGTTAAGAAGTTTGAGCCGCTACTGCTTATTCCCATTGGGTTTGGTGCACTACTGACCAATATTCCGCTAGCGGGTTTTAGTGAGCCTGGCGGCTTGCTTTATTATATTTATGCGGTGGGAATAGACACCGGTGTCTTCCCGTTACTCATTTTCATGGGCGTCGGGGCAATGACCGATTTTGGCGCGCTCATCGCTAATCCGCGAATGCTGCTGTTAGGCGCGGCCGCGCAGTTCGGTATTTTTGCCACCCTGTTTGGGGCCATTGCCCTGAACCTTATCCCAGGCTTCGATTTCTCGCTAAAAGACGCCAGTGCCATTGCCATTATTGGTGGGGCGGACGGCCCCACTGCAATCTTCCTGGCCTCAAAGCTGGCGCCTGAGCTATTAGGCGCAATTGCAGTGGCTGCCTACTCATACATGGCGCTGGTGCCTATTATACAGCCGCCAATTATGAAGGCGCTGACCAATGAAGAAGAGCGTAAAATTGAAATGGCGCAACTGCGCCCGGTCTCGGCCCGTGAAAAAATTCTGTTTCCCTTGGCGGTGCTGTTACTGACGATACTGTTTCTGCCTTCAGCCACGCCGCTGGTCGGTATGTTCTGTTTCGGTAACCTGATGCGCGAATGTGGAGTGGTTGAGCGCCTGAGCAAAACGGCGCAGAATGAACTCATCAACATCACTACCATTTTCCTGGGGCTGTCTGTCGGTTCCAAGTTATCGTCTGAGAAATTTCTTACCGTTGAAACGCTGGGCATTCTGGCGCTGGGTGCAGCTGCTTTTGCTATCGGAACCGCCACAGGCGTTTTGATGGCCAAGCTGATGAGTCGGCTGTCCGGTGGTAAAATCAACCCGCTCATCGGCGCTGCCGGTGTTTCCGCTGTGCCTATGGCCGCACGGGTGGTGAACAAGGTCGGGCTGCAGGCTAACCCGCACAATTTCCTGCTGATGCATGCAATGGGCCCGAATGTGGCTGGGGTGCTGGGATCAGCGGTTGCTGCCGGTGTACTGCTGGCGCTTGTGGGTTAACGCAGTGTTTGTTGGGGAACGAGCGACTGATACGCCAGGATCAGCTTTTTGGTGACTTCGTGTTGTGGCCAGCGAAACAGGGTTTCGGTTTTGCCTGCTTCAACGATTTTCCCCTGTTCCATTACTATCAGTTTATCGGCGATGTGGCGCACAATCCCCAGGTTGTGGCTGATAAACACAAAGGCCAGCCCCATTTCCTGCTGAAGCTTTAGAATAAGGTTCACGGTTTGTGAGCGAATTGATGGGTCAAGTGCCGCAAACGGTTCATCGGCAACCAGCACCTTGGGTTGCAGCATAATGGAGCGGGCCAGGGCGACACGTTGCTGCTGACCATCGGACAGCATGTGGCGATAGAAATAGTAGTGTTCCCGCAGCAGACCCACCTTGACCAGGTTATCCTCAATGATACTTCGCCGCTCTGCTTCATTATGACTGGTGTTAAGCCGCAGAGGCTCGTCGAGAATGCGGCCGACGGTTAATGAGGGGTTCATTGCCTCGCTGCTGTGCTGAAAAATCATGCGAATATCCGAAGTGCGGTTGGACTGCTTCGCCGTTTTGTTAAAGCGTGCATCGTAGACGTTGTTATTGAGCATGATTTCGCCCTCGTTAGCCTCTACCGCTCCGACCAGAAGCTTGGCCAGCAATGACTTGCCCGATCGGTTTTCTCCGATGATGGCAATGGTCTCCCCGCGCTGCACATTCAGCTCGATTGGACCAAGCGTGAAGCTTTTAGGTTTGCTGAACCACCCTTTATTGCTTTCGTTGTGGAAGGTCAGACCCTTCACCTGCATGATATCGGTCATAACTTCTCCATATGCAATGGGAAATGACAGCTATAACTGTGATCGTGAATGCGCCGTACTGCCGGTGTGACGACACAGGCGCGCTGTGCACGCGGGCAGCGGGGGCCCAGACGGCAACCTATAGGCATATGTTGTAGCGTAGGAATTGAACCGTCGAGAGTGGGTAATTTCGATTTGGGTGGCAAATTCGTGCGAAAGCTCGGGGCACTGTCCAGCAGCGCCTTGGTGTAGGGGTGCAGAGGACGTTTTCGCAGATGTTTCATTTTGCCAGACTCTACAGATTGCCCGGCATACAGCACCGTCATGGAATGCGACATGCTGGCAATCGCCAGCAAGTCATGACTGACAAACAGTATTGATAGCGCCCGGGTTTGGTTAAGCCGGGTAAATAATTTGAGTACCTGGGTTTTTGTTGTGGTTTCCATGCCACGCGTCGGATCATCGGCTATCAGCAGTTTTGGCTGAGAAACCAGTGCCATGGCGATCATAAATTTCTGTACGATATCGGCAGGCACCTGATGTGGGAACGAACCCATGTAGTTCTGGTGCTGTTTAATTCCGACCTTATGAAGGGTGCTTATCGCAATTTTACGGCGTTGTGCTCTGCGCTGCCAGAACCAGCTTCCCCGCACAAACTCATTGGGAATACTTTCCTGCAATTGTTCACCGAGTAACGCTGAGGGATCCATCGCTGTCAGTGGGTTTTGAAATACGACGGCAATATCACGGCGCATGACTTCGCGGCGCTGGGGAACTGACATACTCAGCAGGTTATCGCCGTTCCAGCTCATTCTATCTGCGGTAATGCGCCATTGTGGGGGGAGAACACCAGCAATGGCCGCGACAATCAGGCTTTTCCCTGAGCCGGATTCACCAACCAGTGCGCGTATCTCACCGCTGTTCACTGTCAGGCTGACTTTATCCAGTGCCTTAATCACCGTATCGCCGGTTTCAATCTCCAGCGTCAGGTTTTTAATATCAAGCATTGCCATTAATGACTGACCCTCTTACGCAGTGCCGAGCGCAATCCGTCGCCAACAACATTAATGGATAATACCATTAAAAATATCGTCAGGCCCGACAGGGCAACGTTCCATGGTGCAATGTAAGCGACATCCAGACCGTCTGCCAGAATTGCGCCTAGCTCAGGCAGCGGGGGCTGTGCACCCAGGTTAAGGAATCCCAGCGCAGAGACATCCAACACGGCGATAGACAGCGCCAGTGTTCCCTGAACAACCAGCAGTTCTATCATGTTGGGTAAAATGGAATTAAAGAATAATTGCCAGTTGTTGGCACCGTCCAAACGGGACGCTAGGACATATTCTTTCTTCATTTCGGCCCGGACAAAAGTTCGGGTATGGTGAATAAACTGTGGGATGAGGGCCAGGGTGATGGCCCACATGCTGTTCACCAGTCCGGTGCCGAGGATGGCCACAATAATGATTGCAATCAGCAGCGTGGGAATGGCCATCAGCGCATCCAGCAGGTGATTCAGTATACTGGAGCGAACGCCTTTAAGGGTGCCGGCAAATGCGCCAATACTTACCCCTACCAGCATGGCCAGGATCACCAGCAAGAAACTGCTGCCCAGTGTTACCCGGCAACCGTAAATGATACGCGAAAACACATCGCGGCCAAGCGCATCTGTACCGAACATATGGCTGACACTGCCGTTGGCCTGCCAGCTTGGCGGAATCAGCAAGCCATCAATATTCTGTTCCAGTGGATCGTAAGGTACCAGCCAGGGCGCAAAAACAGAGAAGATGATAAACATTCCCAGCACAAATAAACCGACCATCGCAACGTGGCTGGAGCGAAATTCCTGCCAGGTTTGTTGCCAGGGAGAAGGGTGAAACTCTTCTTCATAAAGGCTAAATCGAGCCACGTTCGTACCTCTCTCTGCCAGGATCAATCATTCGGTTAAACATATCGACCAGAATAGTAAGGGATATCACCAGCGTCGATACTGCCAGCATCCCTATGCGCAAAGCAGGATAGTCGCGCTGGTAAATGGCCTGAATAAGCCAGTTACCAATACCCGGCCAGGAGAACAGGGTTTCGACGATCATTGCATTGGTGATCAGTGTGGTTATCTGAATGGCCATAAGTGGCAAAATAGGTAACAGCGCGTTGCGTAACACATGACGGATAAATATCTGCGGACGTGAAAGTCCGCGGGCTCTTGCTGCGGCAATGTACGGCTGTTGCATCACATCGATCACTGAGCGCCGTGTGATACGAATCATCGCCGCAGTGGTAATGGTACCAATTGCCAGTGTCGGTAATATTAAATGGTGCAGGGCATCCCGCAACGCCAGGGTCCGGTCGATGGAGTCGCTGAGCATAATATCGATCAGAATAAAGCCCGTCACTGAGGGGACATCGAACATCAGACTCAGGCGACCTGAAAGGGGGGCTGCGCCCAATTCAAGACTGAAAAACAAAATCAGTACCAGGGCAAGCCAGAACACCGGCACAGAATAGCTTACCAAACTTAATGAGTTGATCGTACGGTCACTGACCGAATAGCTACGTAACCCGGCGTAATAGCCAACCGGAATACCAATAAACAGTGCCATCAGCATGGCATAGGTACTGATTTCGATGGTCGCCGGCATTGCCAGGCCAACCTCTTCTCGCAGCGGCAACCCCGACGTGAAGCTATAGCCCCAGTCGCCATTGAAGAGTTGCCCCAGGTAGTGCCAGAACTGAAGAATATAATTTTTATCCAGCCAGTATTGTTTGACCAGCGCCTCACGCTGTACATCATTTTCAGGCGTTATGCCGGATAAATTAACCAGCACATCACCCGGAAACAGGTAGGCCAGTACAAACGATAAGCCAGCTAACACCAGCAGGGTCAGCACAAATAAAATACTGTATCGAGCAAGAATCCGTATCACTGTTCTTTTTTCACCCCGCTGAACCTGACACCGCCATACGGGTTGATGGCCATTCCATCGAGTCCCTCACGATACGCCTGGTAGCG
>CAZDUT010000154.1:0-7822 GCA_964508695.1 uncultured Alteromonas sp. | reverse complement strand
GGCAGCATACCAATGCGTGAGATCCAGCTTAAAAACAGGAAAATACAGGCATAGGCACTGACAAAGGAGAACAGCGCGCCATACAGCAGCAGTGACCAGTCTACCTGCACGCTCTCATTGACCAAATCCAGCGTGGCGAGTGTTCCGGCACCAAGAATAACCGGAATCGACAGTAAGAATGAAAAGCGGGCACAGCTTTCACGATCAAGGCCCAGCATCAGTCCTGCAGTCATTGTAATACCTGAACGCGACGTCCCCGGAATGAGGGCCAGAACCTGTGCGATGCCAATCCATAATGCCTGTCTCAGTGATAAAGTATCAAGCTGTTGAGTACGGCGCGCCGTGGCGTCGGCGTACCAGAGCAGCAGACCGAACACGATTGTCGTCGTGGCAATTACCAGCGGGGCTCGTGCATACAGCTCAATGAAGTCTTTGATCAAAAAGCCGACGACCACCGCCGGAATGGTTGCCAGTATCACCCACCAGGCCAACTTGCTGTCGCTTGACTGCTCTTTGCTGAAGCCTTGCGTGAGCCAGGCTCTGCTCATATGCAAAATGTCCTGACGAAAGTACAGGATCACCGCCAACAGGCTACCGACGTGCACAGCGACATCAAAAGCCAGCCCCTGCTCTTCCCAGCCCAGAATGGCCGCAGGAAGCAGCAAATGCCCAGAGCTGCTGATTGGCAGAAACTCAGTGATCCCCTGAATAATGGCCAAAATGATAATTTCAAATAACGTCAAGGGGCTTCTCTCCATGTAAATTCAACAGGACGTAAAACTTGTTCAGACTGATCGAATGTTTCCCACAGCCGTTGGTAGGTTTTCCCCTCGACCGGATGCCGGTGATAAGGCACAAGTTCCGCCAGAGGCAGTAACACAAACGCGTTGTAGAGGATCTCTTCACGCGGCAATATCACAGGTTCTGATGTAATTGCGTCGTCGTACGTTAACAGATCAAGGTCAAGGGTGCGGGAACAGAACTTTTTATCGCCGTGAATACGGCCATTGTCGGCTTCTATGCGTTTGAGAATATCGCAGACTTCGATCAGACTGCGCGGTGTCGTTGCTTTAACGACCAGGTTGTAGAAGGCATCGCCGTCAAAGCCCACCGCCTCACTTTCGTAAACCGACGAGCATTGCACATCTAAAAACACGTCTTCGAGCGCAGTTCTCGCCGCCCGGGTGTGATAATCACGATCAATGTTTGAGCCGACGCTGATTAGGATTTCATGATTTGTCATTTTATTTTGCGGCTCTCGCCATCACGACCGCCACCGAGTCGGCATCAGGCAGTATGCCGGGTTTATCAACAGTAAGTTCAATCTTGCTGACCGAGAACTGCTTTAACACCGAGTCCATCAGCGCCGAGCCGAAGGCTTCTAACAGTTCGTACTCACTTTGTGTGGCGAACATCTGACAGTGCGCAGCTACCGCAGCGTAATCGATGGTATCACTCACCTTGTCGCTGGCCATCGCATCGGCCAGATCCACTGACAGGGCTAACGTCAGTTTCAGGCGGGTTGTGCGTTTGCGCTCCCAGTCATAGACCCCGATTAAGGTGTCTACATTCAGCCCGGTTATCCGTATTTGTTCCATGTCGTTCCACATTATGGGCCGGCACCTGGTCAAACCAACCAGGAAAAGTCAGCACACATCTGGTGCAACCTGCCGGTTTTTAGTACTGTGAGACGCAGTTTACCCTGAAGCTACGCAGTAATACATGATTGCAAGCATAATTCTGATGATAGGTGTGGCCTACCTGTTCGGCTCACTTTCCAGTGCCGTGGTGATAAGCCGCCTGTTCAGGTTGCCCGATCCCCGCACTGCAGGCTCCGGCAACCCCGGTGCTACCAACGTATTGCGACTCGGTGGCCGGTTTCCCGCGCTGCTGGTACTCATCATGGATATTCTCAAAGGCACCATCCCGGTGTATGCAAGCTACTTTATGGGTATTGAGCCGGTATTTCTTGGCCTGATTGCTATCGCGGCCTGCTTGGGGCATATCTTTCCGCTCTACTTTCATTTTCAGGGTGGTAAGGCCGTAGCGACGGCGTTTGGCACCATGCTTCCTATCGGCCTCGATTTGGCTGGATTACTCATACTGACCTGGACCACCGTGGTATTTATCAGTGGCTATTCGTCATTGGGCGCATTGGTGGCTGTGTCGTTGGCGCCGTTGTTTGTGTTTCTTATTAAACCGCTCTATACCATTCCGGTGGCTATGCTTTCGGTGCTGATTATCGCCCGTCACCGCAGCAATATCGTGCGTCTGCTCAACCACACTGAAAGCCGGATTTGGGACAAAGGTCGCATCAAAGAATAACGCCAGTGGCGGTGACCACACGACGCCGGGTTTGCTCGCGACACATAGACCCGTCTGTGCTAAATATCTTCTGGCAGGCCGACGTGCATAAAGCCACGCTCGTAATCAATCGTGACAACGAAATGTTTCAGTATGTCATAGCCCAGCAGTCCCTCCACCCGGTTCCCCCGGATCCGTGTACCGGTTTGCCTTTTCTCACCGACCGTACTCATTAACGTGATGTCCTGCCCTTCTACGGGGGTCGAGACAATCACATTCTCAACTTCAAACGGTCCAATCACCACTGACGGCAGCAGGAATGACTCGATATCCTGTTGTCTTGCCACCCCGGTGGAGTCTGTCTGAACAGTTTTAAATCCGCTGGTCAGCCAGTCATTTTTTCGGGCGATACTGCGCTCAACCAGTATGCCGCCGTTAAGGCCGGTATCGACCATTAACCAGACATCGTCCTGCTTGTTCATGGTCACACTGACAATCGGCATATCGCTGGCGGCGTCTTTCTCCACACGTACATTACGTAGTGCAGATAACTTAATACTGTCGCGGTCAATCAGTCTGATGCGCTGATTGGGGTAGTCAATCTGTGTGACAAAGTCATCGAAGAAACCGGCCCCCAGTAGCAACGCATTTTCTTTACTGCCAAAGTCGAGGCTCACCAGCCCGTCTAATTCGAGAGGTACACCAAATAATGTGGCCGGCACGCTGTTGTATTTATCACGAACATCTTCACCAAAGGCTCCCTGAATTCGCTCACGTCCCACCTTGGTAAAACCATGATTGGTCTCAGCCAGATAGACGCTGCTGATGCCATTCATCGCTGAGGCGGTATCAAGGATCGCCTTCGCAGGTTTGCCGTTAAGTGTGATATTGATGTAGATATGGCCGTCATCCAGCGTAAAGTCCAGCCATTGGGTTGCCCCGGCATTGGCGTTACAGGAGAGTAGCAGGGAGTACACCGCCATAACGCTTATCAGAAACAGTCGCATATTAAGCTCCGAATCAAGACCTTTGCGCTACACAAAGGTCAGGCAATTAGATAGCAGAAGCCTAGCACGTGATGTGAACAGAAGTGTTTCTCTGAGGTGTCTAATTGTTACCGGATATAACGGGCTTTAGGCTGTCCAGCGGCCAGCGTGGTACTGCCTTGGCCGACAGCGCACTAACCTGACCGGCTTTCAGGCGCTGCATTCCCGCGTAAGCGATCATTGCGCCGTTATCGGTACAAAACTCCAGCTTAGGATAAAAAACCTCGCCGTTAAGCTCGGCCATCATTTGCTGCATGTGTTCACGCAACATACGGTTCGCACTCACTCCCCCGGCGATAACCAGACGTTTAAGCCCCGTTTGCTTGAGTGCCCGCTTACACTTAATCCGCAGGGTATCAACCACCGCTTCCTGAAAGGCAAAGGCGATATTTGCGCGGGTCTGTTCGTCGTCATCGGCATCACGGATGGTATTGGCGGCAAACGTTTTCAGACCGCTGAAACTAAAGTCCAGACCGGGCCGGTCGGTCATCGGGCGGGGAAATGTATAATGTCCGCCCTCGCCCTTATCAGCCAGCTTCGCCAGCAAGGGGCCGCCCGGGTAGTCCAGCCCAAGCAGTTTGGCGGTTTTGTCAAAGGCTTCTCCCGCGGCATCGTCAATCGATTCGCCCAGCACCTCATAGTTTCCAATGCCGGCAACCTTCACCAACATGGAATGCCCACCAGAAACCAGCAAGGCAATAAACGGAAATTCAGGAACATTTTCCTCCAGCATCGGCGCCAGTAAATGGCCTTCCATATGGTGCACACCGACGGTCGGCAGGTCCCAGGCGTAGGCCAGCGACCGGGCAACAGATGAGCCAACTAAAAGCGCACCGACCAGCCCCGGGCCCTGCGTATAGGCGATACCGTCCAGCTCGCTATGGTGCGTATTGGCATCGCCCATCGCCTTGGTAATCAGCGGAATAAGCTTGCGCACGTGATCCCGTGACGCTAGTTCGGGCACGACGCCACCATAATCAGCATGCAGCTTCACCTGACTATACAATTCATGCGACAATAACCCCTTGGTGTCATCATAGACCGCCACCCCGGTTTCGTCGCAGGACGTTTCAATACCTAATATGCGCATAACTGCTGCCCTTTAATGGTCATTTCGCAAAACCCGCAAAGTGTACCGTTTTCTGGGTTCGCCGTGAACGGCTTCGCAGCGAATCCTGCGAATATTGTTTATTTTTTGGCAAATCAGCCTTTACATTCCGGTCAGATATGATTAGAATTTCGCACCATTTTTAACCAGGGTGCCAATTTTCGTGCATAAATTAACCCGGAACCACTGTTAAGTTTTGAGGTGATTTTTTAATGCCTATCGTTAAAGTAAGAGAAAACGAGCCGTTTGATGTTGCGCTTCGTCGTTTTAAGCGTTCTTGTGAAAAAGCAGGCGTTCTGTCTGAAGTACGTCGTCGCGAATTTTTCGAGAAGCCGACTTGGGAACGTAAGCGTAAAAAAGCTGCCGCTAAAAAGCGTCATCTTAAGAAACTGGCTCGCGAAAACGCCCGCCGCGTGAAACTCTACTAAGACAGGGTTCATTAAGTTCTTTTCGAAAGGTGCTGCTTTTGCAGCACCTTTTGTGTTTCTGCGGGACTGAAAAGTGAGTGCTGTCCGGCTTTGCCGCGACCCCTAACAAAAAAGCGACGTAAGTGTCCTAACCTTTTACTCCTTTTATTTACCGGAATGCAGGAATAAGTTCTGGGTGTTTAAACAGTTGTATCTTTATTGCGAAACCACCATTATAAGCCAGTTACTTATTTCCCCAATTACTACAAATAAAACATCGGTTGAATTAACATGGCACTGAAAGACGAATTAACCGCCGCGCAAAAAGACGCTATGCGCGCTAAAGACAAAACCCGCCTGGGTACCATTCGTATGGCGCTCGCCGCCATCAAGCAGCGGGAAATTGATGAGCAAATCACTCTGGACGATACCGCCGTGCTGGCCATTCTGACCAAAATGATCAAGCAACGTCAGGACGCCGCCAGCCAGTATGACGCCGCCAACCGTGATGATCTTGCCAGCAAAGAACGTGAAGAAATCATTGTGCTTGAAGATTTTATGCCAACGCCGTTAACCGACGAAGAGTTAGACTCGTTGATCGACGATGCTGTTGCATCCACCGGCGCTGCTGGAATGCAGGATATGGGTAAAGTAATGGGTACGCTGAAACCCAAGGTACAGGGCCGGGCTGATATGGGTGCGGTAAGTCAGAAAATAAAGGCGCGCCTGAACCAGTAATGGCTGGCCTCCTTCCCTCTTGTTTAATCTGATAAGACATTCGACATAAATGGCAGGCAAGATCCCCCGCGACTTTATTGACGACCTTCTGGCCCGCACCGATGTGGTAGATATCGTCGATAGCCGCGTAAAGCTAAAAAAAGCCGGTAAAAATTACCAGGCATGCTGTCCCTTTCATAATGAAAAGACGCCGTCTTTTACGGTCAGTCAGGATAAACAGTTTTATCATTGCTTTGGCTGCGGTGCGCACGGTAACGCCATCTCGTTTATGATGGAGTTTGATCGCCTCGACTTTGTTGAAGCGATCGAAGAACTCGCCCGTTTTCATAGTCTTGAAGTCCCCCGGGAGAAAGGCGGCGCGCCACAGCGCAGCGAACAGGAGCGCCAGCAGCAGCAGGACGACTATGCACTGATGGAGCAGGTTTGCCGTTTTTATCAAAAACAGCTGCGCAATCATCCAAACAGTGAAAAAGCCAAGGATTACCTGAAGTCTCGCGGACTTTCCGGTGAAGTGGTAAAGCAGTGGGAGATTGGCTTTGCTCCGGATAGCTGGGACGCAGTGTTAAGTACCTTCGGCACATCGCCAGAACGCGTACGGCAACTCATTGACCTTAAGCTAGTTAATCAGAACGAACGCGGCAAGCAGTACGACTTTTTCCGCGACCGTATCATGTTTCCCATTCGCGACCGCCGGGGACGTGTCATCGGATTTGGCGGGCGGGTCCTGGATGAAGGCGGACCGAAATACCTTAACTCCCCCGAGACACGGATTTTTCATAAAGGTCGTGAGCTCTATGGTTATTACCAGGCGCAGCAGCACAACCGTCAGCTGAATACGGTCATGGTCGTGGAAGGCTACATGGATGTGGTGGCGTTGAGTCAGTTCGGCATTACGAATGCCACTGCAGCGCTGGGAACGGCGACCACGCCAGAACATATCCAGATGCTCGGCCGGGGACGCGCTTCACACATTGCCTACTGCTTTGATGGCGACCGGGCCGGACGCGATGCCGCGTGGCGCGCGCTGGAAAATGCCTTGCCGGCGCTCAAAAATGGGGTTCAGTTGTCGTTTTTGTTTCTGCCGGACGGAGAAGACCCCGACACGATGGTCCGACAAATCGGCCAGGAAGGGTTTGTTGAACTCATCGACAAAGCGATGCCGCTGTCACAATTTTTCTTCGACACCCTGTTAAAAACCCACAATGTCGGCTCCCCGGAAGGAAAAATGGCACTCAAAGCGGCGGCACAGCCGCTGATTGACAGTGTCGAGGGAGACGAACAGCGGCTTATGTTAGAGGAAGAGCTTGCCAAGCATGTTAAGGAGTACGACCGTTTCCGCCTGCAACAGGACATAAAGCAGGCCAACAGCGCGTCGCAACGTGGGGAAAAAGCCTCGATATCATCCCAGGCCAATAAGTCACAAATGTCGCCGCTGCGCATGATGGTTCGGCTGTTAGTCGAGCACCCTCATCTTGCTACTGCGTGTCCGGACGTAAGCCCCGCGCTGCTCGCGGACTCTGGTATGCCGGGTATGCACGTACTGATTTCTGTACATCAATATTGCCAGCAGCACCCTTCCTCTACAACAGCCCAGCTGATTGAAAACTTCCGGTCTGATCCCCATTCTGCTGCAATCGGTAAATTATTAAGGCAGGAACTGCTTGTCAGTGACGAGGATGCCAGACAGGTTTACCAGGACAGTTTCGCCAGGTTACTCGACTGGCACTTCGATAGCCGGATAGACACGCTGCTTTCCAGGGCGCAGGTTCAGCCGCTGACCCACGCCGAAAAGCAGGAGTTAAACCTGCTTTCGAAAGAACGTAAACGCAGCTGAAAAGGTGCGTCGTTGCCGGAAACTGTCGCTGACTGGCGACATCACACTGTTTAACGTGCAACCATAATGGTGAAAAGTCCACCGGTGATCTGTGTTCAAGCCTAGTCAAATTAGCTTTAAATCTGCTATACTGGCTAATTCGCTGTGGACCGCGTATGTGGCACAAACACTGCTGCCAGTACAGGGCACAGTCACACAATTAGCCGGGTAGCGGGCACCAAGACCCGTGCAGGTGTACACGCAGGTGTCACCAGGCGGAAGCGGCATCGATACGATAGCGAGCAGTTCCGGCAGTCACTTGTCGCTGTTCGTGCAACTTAATTGAATGTTAGAAGTGTAGGGTATATGGCGCAAAGCAAGCAGTCTCAGATTAAACTCCTGATTG
>CAZDUT010000153.1:0-7831 GCA_964508695.1 uncultured Alteromonas sp. | reverse complement strand
AACTCAAATTCAAGCTCATGATTAGACAGGTACGAGAGTATGCGATGCGAGTGAGAGTGCGCACCAATCGTCATGCCTGCATCGACCAGTTCACGCAACTGTTGCCAGTTCATAAATAACTCTGATTTTGAGGTATGTGAGGGCGCTTCGCCCCCCGCTAGTTCATGCAGGCTGGTCAACAGGGATTCAAGGCTGTCAAAGTTTTGCTTTACACTTTGCAGAACACTTTTGATGGTTTCCGGTGTGACTGATTCCGGGATCTCTACCGGTTCGTCATAGCCTGGGAGCTTTACGGTTTTACCGGCGCACTTTTTCACATACCACGCAATCTCATCCCACCACGGCAGGGTCGCAGAGCCAATCAAACTGGTTGATATGAAAAATGCGGCACGCATGTTCAGCGCTTCGAGGATGGGGAAAGCATAGTCAAAGTTATCGCGATAGCCATCGTCAAAGGTTATCAGCGCATAAGGTTTCTTCGGCGATCCGCCGGTTTTGATAAGTTCGTGAAGTTGCGGAATATCAATGACATCGAAGTGCTGTTTAATAAAGCGCAAATACTGTTCTAAATCTGCACTGTCGCAGGAGAACACACAGGGATCGAATTCCGTGTCGAAACGGTTGCCGATGCGGTGAAAATTGAAGCAATACAGCCCGTTTGGGCGGACAGACCAGAGCGCATCCGTCAGCCCTATTTCACATAGCAGGCGTTTACAAAATGAAGATACTGCCACTACTCTTTTACCTTAAATACCGGACGTGTAATAAAATAGTCCCGGTATTGATTGGGATCGCCGTCCTTGCCATCTTGTGCTGCTTTAATCATGTTATACATTTCGCGAGAGTTAACATAATGCAGCTTATATTTCTTGCCGTCGTTATACGCGGACTCCAGGTAGCTAAACATATCGTCGGCAGGTTTGCCGAGTAATACATCCATGTCGCGCTCCTGCGTGCCATGAGTGTGTACCTTGATAAATTTCCATTCAGGTCTTCCTTTGACGTGAACATTGGCATTCACCCACAGATCGACCCGATCATTGGTCGGCTCCATGCCTTTGCGGATATCCGCATTTTCGATTTGCGGGAATATGCCTTTCTTAAGCTTTTTCCAATTTAGCATAAGTGGACCGTTGACCAGCATCAAGTCACCCCATTCCTGGCCGCCGACTCTGACATCAACGCCTGTATTGTGTGACTTAGGCTTATCGGGATCATCCTTAGCGTAGTAAATGCCATTGATCTTGTCAGGCTGCGTTGGATGTGGCGCTGAGGGAAATGTAAAGTCTGCAAAACAACCGGTTTCTTTTAGTACCAGCAGCTCATCATCGATGCCACAGTTCTTACCTGAAGGATCTGAATTATCCAGCGCCCAGTTACCGTGGATAAACGCGTAACTTAACTGCTGTGTTTCCGGATTTCTGCCTATTGCTCCATGCTCTTCGTGCAGGGTTTTGACAAAGCCGTTTATCAGCGAGGTGAGGTTTTCGCGGGTATCGTCGTCGTGATGCAGATGCACCTCAATTTCGCCATAGCCGTCGCGGCACAGTTTAGCCAGTTTGTTCAGATGCTCGAAGCGGTATTCTTCCTCAGGAAAGAAGAACGTATGCTGATGGTGAAAGCCGTCGGCATCTTTATGCTTCGACGCCATTGCCGGATAGTCGCGCATCCAGCGATCCACACGCTGACGCTCTACATCGAGGCTGTTAGGCTTACCCCATTGTGGTTCATAGTGGTCTACAAAGGAGAAAATAATGTGAGTTGTACCATCATACTCTTCCTGCTTGCCCATTCGCTGACGAAGATAGTCTGGCATCCAGCCAGTCATATTTTTCTTCTTCAGAACAATATAAAAAGCCAGGCATGAAGCGGCGACTGCGATAAGTAGCAGCACAAGAAATGTCATCGTTGAGTCCTTTGCCATGTGCCGGATAAGTCGGCAGAAATAAATCGAATAAACCCGCGGAACAACGCCCAGTTCATGGCGACGAAAAAGGCCGGCAGGGCAACTATATTCGGTACTTGTTTACCACGTTTTTTGTTTGTTATACCCCACCAGGCAACTAAATAAAAGATAACCTGCCCACAGAACGTCAAGGTATAAAGTGGGGTAGGGAGTAACAATAGGTTTGAAACAGCGATTAGGATCAACAGGTGAGGGGCAAACCAGCGGATTACCTTATGGCTGACATACGCTACAAATCGCCAGCCTAACAGTGGATTTAATGCCCACAGGTTGGCAAAAAATGCCTGGTAGTTACCTGATCCAATCCGTACCCGGCGACCTTCTTCCGACTGAAGATCGGGGGCGACTTCTTCACTGGCCTTGGCATCGCAATCGTACACGACTTGATAGCCAGAGCGTGACACATTCATCGCAATCTGAAAATCATCAACAATGGTATTGGTGGGGAGCGGCCGAAATAGCGACTTCCTGATGGCGTAGTTCGCGCCGTTTGCCCCAAGCACCGCATTTAAGTGATTCTCTTTCTGTTTCAGGAATCGCTCGTATCGCCAGTACACGCCGTCTTTATTATTGCTGGATTGCGCGTCGACCAGGTTGAGTTCACCACAGACTGCGCCAACCTGTGGGTTTTCAAAATGTCGCACCAGTTGGTGAATGACATCCGGGGCGAAATCTGTGTTGGCATCAGACATCACCAATATCTCGTCTGTGGCCCTGTTAACCAGATCGTTCAAAACACTGGTTTTGCCACGATTCTGCGTGAAGATGACAGGCTTGATAACGGGATGCTCGGTGTATTTCTCGAGAATTGCGGCGGTCGCATCGCTGCTACCGTCAGAGCCAATCAACGCAGTCAGCTTGTCTGAGGGATAATCCAGAGACAGCAGGTTTTGAATGCGCGCGTCAATGCATGTCTCTTCGTTGTAGGCGGCAATAATCACTGTTACCGCCGGCAGTACCGCTTCATCTACCGTGTCGACAGGCTGCGACCGGTTGCGGGCCAGCAACATCAATAGCAGTGGATAACCAAAATAACTGTATCCGATGAGGGTAACAGCGACCCAGAATAACAACTCCATTATTGTGCACTGTCCTGTTTTTTCTGCAGAGGTTTAGCGGGGATCCCTAGCATGGTACTGCCGTCGGGGGCATCTTTCGTGACTACCGCATTCGCGCCAATCTTAACATTATTGCCAATAGTGACCGGGCCGATAATTTTAGCGCCGGCGCCAACAAACACATTGTTGCCCAGTACCGGGGATTGGCCCTTTTCGTCGCCAATGACCACGCCACTTTCCAGCGTAACATTTGTGCCGCCGCGAACTTTGCTGTTAATCACTATGCCCACCGGGTGCATGATCACAAAGCCCGCCTCAAACTGTGCGCCATTACCAATAACGCAGCCGTTGATGAACTTGTTGAGGTACTGAAAGAGATAGCTGAGTGGCGTCAGGCCATGGTTCGCGCACCAGCGCATGCTCCTGTAAAGGAAGTTGGCAGACGTGCCGTCAGACATTAACAGCCGCAGTTTTCCTACCTGAGCGCCGTCTTCGGCAAAGATTTCCCGCTTACGGGCAAAGTCTTGCTTAATCATGGGCGCCCTCCACTAACGACATAAGTTGCTCGGCGTTATGGCGCCATTGGCGGTGGTCTTCAATGTATCGCCGGGCATTTTCGCCAACGCGCTTAAGCTGTTCGGGATCGGTAGATAGAGTAAGTGTCATATCAACGCATTGCTGACGATCATTTGCGGTAAACAGCCAACTGGTTTTTTTGTCCTCTACCACTTCGTCAACCGGCGAAAAATCCGGCACTACCATCCCCTTAGCCATGGCCATAAACTCAAACAGCTTCATTGGCGAGCCATAATCATTGGAGTCAGGCAAAATACCGTAATCCATCGCATCGATATAGGTTGCGATCATCGTGTGAGGTACGCGGCCGGGCAGTAACACCTGGTCTTGAATGTTATTGCGTTCTACCGCCGCTTTGATGGGTTCGAAACATACGCCATCGCCAACCAGTAACAAAACCAGGTTGGGATAATCAGCCAGTTTACTGGCTACCTCTTCGACGAACCAGTCAATACCATGCCAGTGCACAAATGCCCCGACATACCCCAGTACCAGTTTATCATCAATACCCAGCTCTTTTCTCAGTGCTGTACGTCGCTCAGGATCAGGCTGGAATGCATCCAGATCTGCACCGTTAGGAGAAACCACGCTTGGCGCTATGCGTCCGTATGCGTTTTCGGAGGTTTGCTGAAAATGCGTGGATATAAACACCAGGCCGGTGGCGTTCTGGAATATCCAGCGCTCGAACCGACGGGCCAAACCTTTGAAGAAAAGTGGCCTGACGCGATGCACCAGGCAAGAGTCATTGATTTCCAGTACGACCGGGATGTTATGCCGTTTGGCCCACCAAACGGTACTGAACAAAAAGAGTGAATAGCGCTCGTATATCATGGTCGTGCCATGCTGCGAGGCAGCACGGCGAATGCGGACCAGCGATACCAGATTAAACAGGATCTCAATGAGTTCAAAAACGAATTCCGGAACGTATTTTGTCGCTTCGGTCAGCCGTGACGCCAGACTGCGGCTGGCAGGTCTATTCCCGGCGGGCTTTTGCGGCGACGGCGCAGATGAGGCTGCCTGAGGATGGAGTTCAGCGGGAGACTCTTCCGCTTCAGGCTCTGCACCGGGCAAAGACAGGATGGCCACCTTATGGCCAAGCTGGCGAAGACCTTTTACGACGCCACGGATGTGAACGCCTTCCGCACCCTTACCACGAGTTCTGTGATGAAAAAGGATATTCATTTTTTGTAGTCCATTGCTGGCAGGCTAAAGCCTTTGGCTGCAAGTTTCGGAAGCAGTCGGTCCATGATATCCAGACATAGCGGGGAGTCGTCATGAAACAACAGGATTTCCCCCGGCTTCGCTCCGTTACGTAATATGCGCTGTGCAATATGCGCCGCGTCACTTTCATCGTAATCCATGGAGTCGGTTGACCAGTGGATACAGCGTGTGCCACTTTTTCTAAGCCGAAAAAGCATGGGAAGAGACCAACGCCCCCTGGGAACGCGGAAAAGAGGGGTCGATATACCGACATTCTGTGCTATTGCATCGTGCGCACGCTTGATTTCAGTATCCTGTTCGGCTGCTGATAACTTACCAAAGGAAGGATGCGTGTAGGAATGGTTACCTATAGCATGGCCTTCCTGCACAATGCGTTTCATTAACTCCGGGTGACGCTCTGCTTTTTTACCAATAACGAAAAAAGTGGCCTTAGCATTATGCTTTGCCAGCGTGTCCAGCAACCGGTCAGTCACCCCGGGGGTAGGGCCATCATCGAAGGTGAAGTACAGTGAGCGGTTATCCGGTGAAGCCGTAAACTCAAGCAATGTTTTGCTCAGCACCAGGTTTCTTATTTTTGTGATCAAATTGCTTAGCATAGAGTGTTAAGTACCGCTTATTGGTGAACGTTCCATATGGTTGCCAAAACGAAAGACTCCGCGATTTTGCTTTGTGAGTGTTGCCTAAAGCGATAGCAGTTGCAACAACTCTTGACGGTTTCTTTGCCAGCTGAATGTCTGCGCATGCGCCTGTATTTCAGTCTCGTCCCATTGCCGGTTATTCAGCTCTGTCAGACCTTGCGCTACCGCATCACTGCTGCGGGGCGCGATTAAAACACCACACTGTTGGGGGACTACCTCTGGAATTCCTCCCACTGTCGTTGCCAGTACCGGTGTGCCGCACGCCATTGATTCAAGTACCACATTGGGGACGCCTTCATTGTAACTGGGCAGAGCCAGGCAGTGCGCGTGCTGCATCCAGGCCGGTAACTGATTGTGATCAAGCTGTCCCAACAATGTTACACGCTGCTGAAGTTCGCTATTGCCTTGGCAGTACGCGTTAAGCTTATCCCGCATGGGACCATCCCCGGCGTAAACCAGGTGCAGATCTGGTGCTTTCGTCAGAATTTGAGAAAAGCCCTCCAGAAGTTCCATGACGCCTTTGTCATGCTTCAGGTTACCCACATACAACACATATTTTTTATCGGTGGGTGAGTCTGCCGGGGCAGTAAACAACTGATGGTTAACACCATTATAAATGGTATGGATTTTTTCGTGATGTATTCCGAGATCAACCATTACCTGCTTTAGTGCACTGGACACCGACAGGATCCCTTTGGCATCTGCCGATGCATCGACAATCTGGCGTGATCGTGATGGTACCTGGCCGTGCATATTTATATCACTGCCGTGGACCTTAAAATAAAACGGTTTATCCAGCCATTTGGCGAGTCGGCGAGCTGCAACAGCGTCGGGGTAGGCCCAACTGGCAAATACTTTTTCGGGCTTGACGCGCTTTATCCAGCTACCGGCAAAAAGTCGTATAGACCACCACATCATCAGGGCATAAAGCCTGCGTCCAACTTTGGGCAGATACAAGCGGGGAATAATCCGCATGCGTGAGGTATTGTCGATAGCCTTGCGGTGCTTCCACCAATCGGGAAAGGCAACAGGAACCAGAATGGCTACGTCGTAATCCTCATCGAGCTGGGAAAACTGCTGGCGGTTAAATGTCGCCCTGTTAGGTTCCCAGGGCAATGGGTACAAATTCGTGACAATCAGTAACCGGGACTTCTCAGACTTCACAAATGGTTACCCTGTGCTTGCCACTTTGTGTCAGTGGAATATGATCGACAAACTCAAAATCGATGTTTAATTCGCCGTGACAGTAGCGGTCGATTTCGGCTCTTATTTTTTCCTGATCACCTGAACTGAGTCCGTCCGGACATACCAGCTTAATGTTGAGACCATCAAGCGTTGACTGCCTGACCTGGAAGCGCTGAATTGCTTTAAACTCTTTGAACATATGAGGAAAAAGTTCACCGGCAATCATACGCCCACCGGGGGTCTTGATGACATCCAGCTTTCTGCCGTCAACACTTTCCATTACCGGGAGTGGGTTGCCGCAACTACAGGCACTGTCACTCATTGTCGCCTTGTCTCCATTAACATACCGGATAAGCGGCATTCCATAATTGTGTAGGTCAGTGATAACGAGATCGCCGCTCTGTTGGATCACCGATTGCTTTTGATCGTTCACACTTTCAACAACCAGATGATCACTATTGATATGCAGGTTACGTTGTTCACGGCACTCTGCAGCGATCAGCATAAACTCCCGGCAACCAAATGTGTTATGGACCGGACAGCCAAATGCCGTTTCGATGACTTCACGCTGATAGTCATGCAAGGGTTCGGCTCCGGTTAGAATAACCCCGGGGGAGTGGACGCTGAGGTTATTGTCACGAATGTAACAGGCCAGCTCAAACATCGGGTTAACATACGTCACCATAGCGGTTGGCTGATACGCATTGATGCGGGCGATGTACTCCGGCATATTTTGGGTGGTCATATTAAAGGAGTTAAGCATGGTGCGGTTATAAAAGCCGTGATACAGGGTATCTTTCAGCTTTTTATTCCGTGATGGCTGTCCCAGATCCGCGCCCCACAAATATAAAGTACGGGTCCCGAGTCCAGCGCCCAGCCAGCCATACCCGCGCCACATTACGGCCTCGCGACGGGTATTGCTCAATAAATCCAGTTCGAAGTGAAAAGGTTGCCCGGTAGAGCCGCCGGTACTTTTTTTAATGTTGTTTGGGTGGGCAGATGAAACCAGTTCACTGTAATGCTCGCGTACCAGATCTTTGGTTAACAGCGGAAGTTTTGTGAAATCTTCCATACTGCGGATGTCCGCCAAAGAATCAATGCCAGCCTCTTTCCATACCCTGGGGTAGTAGGTCGTTGTGTTGTATGCATGAGTAAGCAGTGCCTGGGTTTTCTCCCATTGCAATGCC
>CAZDUT010000152.1:0-7832 GCA_964508695.1 uncultured Alteromonas sp. | reverse complement strand
CTCGTCGGGCTCATAACCCGAAGGTCGTTGGTTCAAATCCAGCTCCCGCAACCACATTAAAGCCTTGTTGAAAAACAAGGCTTTTTTTATGCCTGAAGGGATCAGTTATCCACAGAAATAGTTGATAACCCTGTTGATAATTTTCACGACGCGTGGCTTGGCGTGCCATGCAACAGAATGCGTATAAAATCATCAGGTCATCCGACCTCTAAAATCGCGCTTCGGTATCAATGTGTTTGCAGTTGTCGGTGTTTTGCGTCACTGTAGAAGAAAAGAACAGGTAACTTGTCACCCACGATGGGCGGAAGCAGGGCACCTCAGTCGTTGTATTTTAGTAATTGCTGTATCGTATTATGCTATTAGACTATTTCCATATCCCTGACACTGCCATCTTACTCACCGGAAGTTACGATCCACTGCTTGTCTTTCTGTCAGTGTTCATTGCGACATTCGCTGCCTATATGGGCTTTAATGTTGCCAGCCTTGCCTCCACCACACCCAGTGTACTGCGACGTCGCACATTACTGACAGTCGGAAGTCTGGCTCTTGGTGGCGGAATTTGGGCGATGCATTTTTTAGGCATGCTGGCGTTTGGGTTATGCACGCCCGTGGGCTACGAACCCGGACTTACTGCCGCCTCGGCGTTGCCGGGAATCGCAGCAGCCTGGGTGGCGCTATACCAGTTAACCAAAGCTAAGCCCGCTGGGCTGCAAATCCTGATTAATGGCGTATTGGTTGGTGCTGGCATTGGTGCCATGCATTACACCGGCATGGCAGCGATGGATATGGCTCCTCTGCTGCGCTACAGCATTCCTTTGTTTGGTCTGTCAATTGTCGTGGCAGTGGTACTGGCCATGTTAGCGCTGTGGATCAAGTTTGGTCTTGCGCAATTGGGACAGGCCAGCGTGCGTGTGCAGACGCTGGTTGCCAGTGTCGTGATGGGATTTGCCATTGCAGGTATGCATTATACCGGTATGGCCGCGGCGCGCTTTGTGAAACCGCCTGGCCTGGAGCTTTCTGCACAGTCCGCTGAAATCTCTGGTTATCTGGCCATCGGTGTCGCTGCATTTACTGTACTTATTATCGCAATGGTACTGGGCGTGACGCTGTTGTTCAAATACAAAGACATGACGCAGCGTGCTGTTGAAAGTGAACAGACCCAACGGGCGATCATGGATACAGCAGTGGATGGCGTGATCACTGTGAATGGCCGCGGCGTGATCATGTCAGCGAACCCGGCAATGACCAATATTGTAGGCTACAGTCATCAGCAACTGATTGGCAGAAGTGTGTTTACCCTCATTCCGGAAGATCGTGAACATATTTACGATAAGGCATTTTTCGCCCAGTCGCCTGACTCGGCATTTTCCGAAATCATTGGTACCAGCCGCGATGTAGAAGTGATCGACAACCTCGCTAAGCGTGTGCCGGTGCGCGTCGGAATAGGTTATTCCGCAGCCGGTGCGGAGCCGCTGTTTGTGATATTTATGGCCGATATTCGCCAGCGTATTGAAATGGAAAAGGCGATTCGCGAAAACGAAGCCAAATTCAGGGCGTTTATCAGTAATATTCCAGGTATTGCTTATCGTTGCCTGAACGAACCCGGCTGGCCTATGGTTTTTATTAATGAGGCGGCAACAGATATCACCGGTTATCCCGCCGAGGATTTCTGCCTGCCGGAGCCTAAAATCAGTTTTGACGATATTTATCATCCGGACGATCGCATTCTCATAGAAGATGCACAACGTACAAAAGACAATGCGTCCTTTTCGCTAGAGTACCGGATCATCAATAAACAGGGCGAAGTGCGCTGGATGCGCGAGCACGGGACTTACGCCTTTGATGAACGCGGTGACATTGCCTGGCTTGACGGTTTCATTATGGACATTACTGATCGCCGGCAAATGGAGGACGAGCTAAAAGACGCCAAAGAGCGCGCTGAAGACGCTGCAGCAGCGCGTGCTACATTCCTGGCCAACATGAGCCATGAAATCAGAACACCGATGAATGCGATCATAGGCTTCAGTGATTTGTTACTTGCTGAACAACAGCCGCAGGAAACCAAAGAACACTTAAATACCATCAACCGATCTGCGCGGTCACTGCTGCATTTACTGAATGATATTCTCGACAGCGCCAAACTTGATAAAGGCAAGCTGGAGCTCGAATACCGGGACTTCGTGTTGAGTAACGAAGTGGACATGGTGGTGTCGACGTTCTGGCTGGAGGCCAAACGCAAAGAAATCGACCTTGAGGTAGAGCTGTCGTCAGATCTTTCCCGGGCGTACCACGGCGTCCCTGAGCGAATTCGACAGGTGCTTAATAACCTGATTGGTAACGCCGTAAAGTTCACGTCTGAAGGAAAGGTGTTTATCTACGTGTATGCAGATGACGGCGAGGTTGTCTTTGAGGTGAATGACACGGGTATAGGCATGACCGCGGAACAAAGTAACCGCGTGTTTGAAGCCTTCTCTCAGGCTGATGCGTCGATGAGTCGCAAATTTGGTGGTACCGGGCTTGGTACCACCATTTCAAAGCAGCTGGTCGAGCTGATGGGCGGTAGCATTTACTGCAGCAGTGAGATTGGCCAGGGCAGTACGTTCAGTTTTCGCCTGCCGCTGAAAGCGGCCATGGCACCTGAAAGCCAGGAAAGTATCTCTGCCGTGGCACTCCCGCCACTGACGATTCTGGTGGTCGATGACATCGAACAAAATGTGCAGTTGCTGAAGATTCTGCTGGCACGCCACGGGCATACCGTGGTGACTGCCAGAGACGGTGAAGAAGCGCTTGAGCAAATGCAGTTACCTGAGGTGCAGCTGGTACTGATGGATCTGCAAATGCCTAACATGGACGGGCTGGAATCGTCGCGTCAACGGCGAAAATATGAAAAGCTTCATGATCTTGCGCCCCTGCCAATTATTGCACTGACCGCCAGTGTACTGATTCAGGATCGCCAGGCTGCTGAACATGCCGGTATGGAAGGTTTCGCCAATAAACCTGTTGATTTTGCACTGCTTTCCCGTGAAATTGCGCGGGTACTGGAGCTTGAGATTCGTGCGTTACCCGGGCAAACAGCAGAACCCGACAACGGGCTGCCGTCAGGTCGCCACATTGATGAGCATAAAGGTGCGAAACTGTGGGGCAGCGCAAAATTGTACCGTCAGGAAGTCGCACGGTTTGTTGCGCAAACCGACAAGCTTGATGCACTTAAAGCAGCATTTGGTCAAAGCGATGCAGGCACGATCAGGTCGTTGAGCCACGGGCTCAAAGGCGTCAGCGGTAACCTCTGCCTGAATACCCTTATGCGGCTATTCAGAGAGATTGAGACCGAAGCGGCGCGGGAGGAGGTAGAGCCTTCCCGGTTGGCAGAGGTTGAGCGAGTAATGGCTGCCGTGTGTGAATGGGTACAGGATACCGATAGCGCTGACAGTGAGCATGTTGTCGCGCCTTCCTCGCCCGATGAGTTGCGGCACTTACTTGATGCGCTGCTTGCCAGCGTGAAGACAAATCGTCTCGACGATGAGGTTTTAGAAAGTTTAAGTAATTACAATGCTGGCGCCTTCAGTCAGCAGATCTCGTCGATAATTATGGATATAGATGATTTTGAATTTGAGCGCGCCACAGCGAAACTGGAATCGCTGTCGGACGAATTAGGATAAGGTTAGCGTAGTTATGCTTCGAACGATTGCAACGCCAACAATTCTGCTGGTTGATGATGAGCCTGTTAACTTACGCGTGTTGCGTCAGTTATTGGTAGATGATTACCAGCTGATATTCGCCAAAAATGGCGAAGAAGCTCTTCGGCTTGCGAACGAGCAGGCGCCGGATTTGATTTTGCTGGATGTGATGATGCCAGGGATGACTGGCTTTGATGTGTGCAGAAAACTAAAAACCACAGTGGCCACCCAGCATATTCCGGTTATTTTTGTCACGGCACTAAGTGACGAGCACGATGAGGCGGAAGGGTTCAGTGCAGGGGGCGTCGATTATATTACCAAGCCAATTTCACCGGCTATCGTAAAAGCCCGCGTGAGGACGCACCTGTCGCTGGTGCAGTCGGCAGAGCTGAAACGCACGCGGCTTCAGGTTGTTCAGCGTTTGGGCCGTGCGGCAGAATATAAAGATAACGAAACCGGTATGCATGTACTTCGCATGAGTCACTACTCGCATATCCTCGCGCTGGCGTACGGGTTCAGTGAGGAACAAGCCGAAGTATTGCTGCATGCCGCACCCATGCATGATATCGGCAAGATCGGTATTCCGGACAGCATCATGCTGAAACCGGCAAAGCTCACCGAGGACGAGTTTGCGGTTATGAAAACTCACCCGACAATAGGGGCTGAAATTATTGGAGAGTGTGACTCGGAGTTGCTGGTGATTGCCAAGTCCGTCGCGCTCACGCACCACGAAAAATGGGACGGCAGCGGCTACCCCAACGGCCTGATGGGCGAAGATATCCCGGTCGAAGGGCGTATTGTAGCGGTTGCCGATGTGTTTGATGCGTTGACCAGCAAGCGACCGTACAAGGAAGCCTGGTCGGTAGAAGACACTATTGCGTACATGAAATCGCAAAAGGGCAAGCATTTTGAACCCCGGCTGATTACCTTGCTGGAAGAAAATCTCGATAAGATATTAGCAATCAAAGCACGGTGGCAGGAGAGTGAGCTGCAACGGGTCAGTTAAGGAATTGGATCAGCACCCAGTTGCGTATTGTCTGGTCAGACAGTATAATGCGCATATCGCAATACGGGCTCCCTCTTGAATCAATGGAAAGTAACGTGTTGCAGGTTGCAGACTCACACCAGTCGGTGGTTTTTTTACTCAGTAGTTTGCACGCTGTCGAAGCGAGACAGCGATGAGTTCTGATTTTAACAAAAAGCCCCGCTAGTCCGGGGCTTTTTGTTGTCCTTGTACCTGCCGGTCTGGTGGTGTGCGAAGGCGTAATGTTGGGCTTTCAGGCCCTTTTTTCGTTTCTGGAGGTTTGGATTGGCAAGACTTGAAGAGAAACTGACCGAAATGCTCGAGCCAGGCGTTGAAGCGCTGGGATTTGAGCTGGTTGGCATAGAATACGTTCGCGCGGGCAAGCATTCAATTTTGCGGGTTTTTATTGACCACGAAAATGGTATCTCCGTGGATGACTGTGCCGATGTCAGTCATCAGGTCAGTGCCATTCTGGATGTCGAGGATCCGATAAATACAGAATATAACCTTGAAGTGTCCTCACCGGGCATGGACCGTCCGCTGTTTAAGGAAAAGCATTTCCAGCAGGTAGTAGGACAAGAGGTACAGATACGTCTGGCGATGCCAATGGATAACCGACGTAACTTTAAAGGAACCTTGCTGTCATGCGAAGAAGGCGTGGTCAGCGTAGAAGTGGATGGCCAGCAGTTCCAGTTAGCTGTGGCGAATATCGAAAAAGCTAACGTTGTTCCCACATTCGACTGATGGAACAGCAATGCTTTCTAAGTTGAAAGCTTGAGTGAGGCAGAGATGAATAAAGAAATTTTGTTAGTGGCGGAAGCCGTTTCAAATGAAAAACAAGTGCCCCGTGAAAAGATTTTTGAAGCACTGGAATTTGCAATTGCCAGTGCTACCAAAAAGAAAAACGATGGCGACATTGAAGTACGTGTAAGCATCGACAGAACAACGGGTGACTTTGATACGTTCCGCCGCTGGCTGGTTATCCCGGATGACCAGGAGCAGGAAAACCCGTATGCCGAGTTAACCTTGTCGGCTGCACAGGTAGAAGAGCCTGACATTCAGGCGGGTGATTACGTTGAGGAGCAAATCGAGTCAATCGCGTTTGACCGTATCACCACGCAAACAGCCAAGCAGGTCATTGTACAAAAAGTACGTGAAGCTGAACGCGCACAAATGGTGGCGGAATATGAAGATCGTGTCGGCGAGCTGGTTACGGGTACGGTGAAAAAAGTTAACCGCGATAACATCATTATCGACTTGGGAAATAATGCCGAAGGCGTGGTTTACCGTGATGATATGTTGCCCCGGGAAACATTCCGTCCAGGCGACCGGGTTCGTGGATTGTTGTACGTGATCCGTCCAGAGGCACGTGGTGCGCAGTTGTTTGTCAGTCGAACGCATCCGGACATGCTGGTTGAGTTGTTCCGTCTCGAAGTACCGGAAATCGCCGAAGAAACGCTGGAAATTAAATCTGCGGCCCGCGATCCGGGCTCACGGGCAAAAATTGCAGTGAAAACCAATGACAAACGTCTGGATCCGGTCGGTGCCTGTGTAGGTATGCGTGGTTCGCGGGTTCAGGCTGTATCAGGTGAACTGGGTGGCGAACGTGTAGACATCGTGCTGTGGGATGAGAACCCTGCGCAGTTTGTTATCAATGCAATGGCGCCGGCAGAAGTCGCCTCGATTGTTGTGGATGAAGACAGCAATACCATGGACGTCGCGGTTGAAGCCGACAATCTGGCACAGGCAATTGGCCGTAACGGACAAAACGTACGTTTGGCCAGTCAGCTGACTGGCTGGGAACTGAACGTCATGACCATTGACGATTTGAATGCCAAGCACGAAGAAGAAACAGCGAAAGTACTGAACCTGTTCATGGAAGGTCTGGATATTGACCAGGAGTTCGCAGAAGTTCTGGCAGACGAAGGCTTCTCAACACTTGAAGAAGTGGCCTATGTGCCGGTTAACGAGTGGCTGGCCATTGAGGGGCTGGACGAGGACATGGTTGAAGAATTACGTACCCGTGCCCGCGACTTCCTGACCACGCGGGCTCTGGCAACCGAAGAGAGCCTGGAAGGTGCAGAGCCGTCTGAAGCGCTGCTTAACCTGGAAGGCATGAGCAAACACGTTGCCTACGTACTGGCCAGCCGCGGTATCGCGGACTTAGAAGAGCTGGCCGAGCAGGGTACAGACGATATTAGTGACATTGATGAACTGGACGACGAAAAAGCGGGCGCACTGATCATGGCTGCTCGTAACATTGTCTGGTTTAACGAAGAATAAGGTCAACAGGGGGATATACACGTAATGGCAGAAGTATCAATAGAAAAGCTCGCCAGTGACATTGGAACGACCGTTGACCGGCTGTTAAGCCAGTTTAAAGATGCCGGTATTACCAAACAGGCCAGCGACAACGTCAGCGAAGACGAGAAAAAACAGTTGCTGGATCATTTGAGTAAGCAACACGGCAGCACCGGTTCAGGCGAGCCACAGCGTATGACGCTGAAGCGCAAAACAACCAGCACATTAAATGTGGGTAAGTCGAAATCGGTTAAGGTTGAAGTGCGTAAGAAGCGTACCTACGTTAAACGCACGGATATGGAAGAGCAAAAAGCCGCCGAAGAAGAAGCGAAGCGCCTTGAAGAAGAGGCGAAAGCCAAGCGTGAAGCGGAAGAAAAAGCGGCACAGGAAGCGAAACGCGCTGCTGAAGAAAAAGCCAAGAAGGCAGAAGAAGCCCGAAAAGCTGCTGAGCAAGAGCGTGCCAGACGCGCAGAGCAGGCGAAGAAAGAAGCCGAAGCGCGTAAGCAGGATGAGCCTGAGCTCACCGAAGAAGAGCGTGCTGAACAGGAAAAGGCACGCCAGGAAGAAGAGCGACTGCGTAAGGCGCAGGAGCAGGAAGCGCACAAGAAACTGGAAGAAGAAGCCAAGAAAGCCGCTGATGAGGCGCGCAAGCTGGCCGAAGAAAATGAGCGTCGCTGGAAGGAAGAAGAAGAGCGTCGCAAAAAAGCCGAGGCCGAAGAGGTCCACTTGCATTCAAACCGCTATGCGCAGGAAGCTGAAGACGAAGAAGACATGCAGGTCGAGCGCTCTTCCAGACGGCGCAAGAAGTCCAAGAAAAATGCAGGAGAACA
>CAZDUT010000151.1:0-7989 GCA_964508695.1 uncultured Alteromonas sp. | reverse complement strand
AAAAAGTCTTTCTTAGTCAGACTATACGGTAAAAATGACAGTAAAGGGTTGTCCTTTTTAGAGTATAGGTGACTCCAATAGGGTTGCGAGCGATAAACATGATCAGGCGCAAGTAATTTGTCGCAATACGGCGCTTCAGATTGAAACCGGTTTAATCTTCATGCTAGATTAAATTTAACGTTATTAATCATAAAATGGTATTTATGAAGTGGCCGAATCTTAAACATCTGCATTACCTTGTGACGCTGCATCAGGAGCAACATTTTCATCGTGCCGCGCAACGCTGCAATGTTAGCCAGTCAACGCTAAGCACGGCGATCCAGAACCTCGAAGAGCATTTCGGTAGCCAGCTGCTGGAGCGGGAACATAAAACCTTTGTCTTTACCTCACTGGGGCTGGACGTTGTTGCGCGCAGCAAGGAGCTGCTTCAGGATGCCGCCGAGCTGGTGGAGTACGCCCAAAATGCCGGACACTGGCAACGCGGTAAACTGAGAATGGGGGTCATTCCGACCATTGCGCCGTTTTTGTTCGAGGGCATGATTGGGGCGTTTAATGCGTTTTTACCTGAAATTCAGTTAGAACTGCAGGAAGACACGACTGAAAACCTCCTGCAACAGCTGGCCGACGGGCGCATGGATCTGTTGATTCTGGCGTTACCCATGCCTACGCCAGGTTGTAAGCAAATGATACTGGGGCACGATCCGTTTCATCTAATTGCACATAACGATATCGCATCGTCACTGCCTGAACCCATTGATATTGCGCAGCTACCTAAAAAGAGTATTTTTCTGCTTCAGCAGGAGCACTGCATGACCGACCATGCTGTGAGTGCATGCAATATCAAGCACAGCGAACAGGTCAGCAGTGTTGCAGCCAGCAGTCTGTATACCCTGGTCCAGCTGGCGAACAGTAAGCTGGGCTATACCTTCATTCCGGAGCTGGCGCTAAACCAGAATATCCTTGAACACACCGACCTCAGGGCTTTCGCCGCTGAAGACCAGGCCTTCCGTGAAATTGGTCTGGTGTGGCGTGGGGGCACTACGCGCATGCAGTTGTTCAGACGGATAGGCGAGATCGTGTCTCCGCTGCTACCGATTCCCACTCTGAAATAACGAAAAAACTTTCAAACTTTTTTCCAACCCTCCTCGACTATAGTCATATCACAATAACAAAAGGCATGGTGCCAAAGAGAGAGCAGGTGAACCACCTGCTCAACCGGCCCGCCACAACTAAGGACATGCTGTGTTTGAAGCAAGGGACGAGCGTCTGGTCCGTAAAGCGGTAAAAGGCGACGAGAAAGCCTGGCTGACGCTGATCAACCGGTACGAAAAACCTGTGTTCCATTACGCGATCAGAATGACCGGGACCAGCCATGATGCCGCCGACCTGATGCAGGATATTTTCCTGTCGGTGTTTCGCAGTCTGGAGCGCTACCGGGGGGAGGGGGCATTTAAAGCCTGGTTATTTCGCATAGCGCATTTTCGGTGCATGGAGTTTTATCGTCGCAAGCGACCCGACCAGGGCATGGACGATATACCGGAAGCGGCCAGCAGTGAGCCATGCCCGGAAATGCAGTTACATGGCTCTCAGGAGAGTAACGCGTTGGTGAAAGCCATGCAGACATTACCGTTAGCGCAAAAGGCGGTCGTCGAACTGAAATTTTTTGGGCAATTTACCTTTGAGGATATTGCCGAACAATTAGGAATATCCTCAAACACGGCTAAGTCGCGGCTTTACAGCGCACTTGCCAAGCTAAAACTGGAGTTGGAGTAGCACTATGTCTGAGAACGAGAAGCTGGAACTGCTGTCTGCGTGGCTGGATGACGCCCTGACGCCGGCGCAGCGAAGCACGTTTGAACAGTTGTGTCTGGACGATCCTGAGTTTGCCGCGCGGGTGAGAACCGCCGGTCAATGTTTTACAGCCAGCGACAGCTTTGTTGCACCGCCTTTACCCGCGTGGGATAAATCTGCCACCTTCACGGCCCGGCCTAAACGTCAGTGGTTTGTATGGCAGGGGCTGCCGATGGCGTCTATGGCAATGTCAGTACTGGCAATGGTCATGGTCATCAGTGGTTTTCGCGTGGATATGCAGGATAACCGGTTGTCGATGGGGTTTGGTGACAGCATCAGTGAAGCTGACATTGCCGCATTGGTCGACCAGAAAGTCGACGATTATAAAAGTGCCAATCAGGCCGTTTTTCGCGATTACGCCGATGCACTGGCCCGGCAACAACGTCAAAGCAGTGCCGAGCTTACGGAGTATCTGCTGGCATCCAGTCGCAAAGAGCGACGCGAAGATTTTGCCGAATTAATTGAATTTATTAATGAGCAGCGTACCGATGATCAGCGCTTTTTTGCCCGTCAGTTACATAACCTCCAGCAGGATGTGTCCGCGCTGGAGAGCAGTCAGCCTGTTGGCACGTTGACGTCTTACCCTGACGCCACACCACAAGAGTAATTACCCGGAGTACAGACCATGAAACCATTACTGTTATGTGCATTACTTTGCACCCCACTTTCAAGCCTTGCGGTTCAAGGTACAGCCAAACTGGACTCACTCAATGATGAGCTGGAGATCATGTCAGGCGTTATTGATACCGCGCTGAAGCAGAATAATGATCGCGAAGGATGGCGCTATCGTCACCTGCAAACAACCTATCTGGCCAACCAGGGGGTAGTGTTTACCGTAACGGTAAATCAGGGGGGCACGCGCATTTTCAAGATTGGCGATGGTTTTCACGTACCGCCCATGCCACCGCTACCTGCCGTTGCGCCAATTGTGATTGACGGCGGTGGCAGTGATGTTCACATCGAACTGGACCGGGAGTGGGAAGAGTTTGCCGAGGAAGCGAGTCGCCAGGTGACAGAAATGTTCCGGGAAACCAACTCACAACTGCGCGACTTACGCGATCAAGAGCGCGAGCTGGCCTGGGAAAAACGTGAACTGGAAAGGCGTTCACGGGATCTGTCATTTGAGTTGCGTCAGGCGGAAGGAGAGCGCCGTGATGAGATCAAGCGCGAGCTTAAAGAGATAGAGAAAGAGCAGGCCCGTTACACTGAGCGTGAAAAAGAGCTGGCCAGCTTCGCTGATGAACTGGAAAAAGAGCAAAAAGAAAGTCTGGCAAAGCAAAAGCAGGCGCGGGACGCAGCGTACAAACAGTTCCTTGCCAATTTTGAGAGCAGTATCGGCAACACCCTCTGTCGGTTTGGCTCGGGACTACGCGGTCTGGACGCCAGTGAGAATGTGAGCTTCGTGATCAATAATTTTGTTATTGATGATGAGGGAAACACCAAAGACAAGGTCTATGTGTTTAAGAACAGCGACATCAAAGCTTGTGTGCAGGAAAAACTCGATGTCTCCGGGCTGTTATCCAGTGCGACCAGTTACGCATTTTAGTAACCTGACTAAGAAGCCGGTGCTCCCCGCACCGGCTTCTTAGTTGTCGTCTGATAATGCCCCAGCTGCGCGCAGGTATTCCCGACGAATGCTGTGAACCGCCCCCTGACTAAGCTCACATACCGTGGTATACGCCGAACTTGTCGACATCCCCGCCTTCAGACACAGCGCGTAGCTAAGCAAACTGCATCTGGTTTTTGTATCATCACAACACAGGTAAACGGCGTGTTGTTCCTCCAGCAGCTGGCGCACGCTATCGAGATACTGTCGCAGGAAATGGCGGTGCGACGATGTCGTCAGACTGTTCTCGGTAAACGGTAGCCAGGTCCAGGAAAGCCCCGCCGTGCGCACACAGGTGAGAAAGGAGGGGGTAATATCACTTTCACGCAGACAGCAGCCAATGTGGGTGACGCCAGCGTCTACCAATGCGTTTATGGTGTCTTCATCAGGCGCAGTGCCTACCCTGAGTAAACCCTGCCATAGCCTGACCGAGTGGTTGTGGGTCATACTACAAAATAATAAATTGAGAAATAGTGGCAGCTGCAACCGCCTAATACAAACAGGTGCCAGATGGCGTGTGTGTATTTTACCTTTTTGGCCACGTAAAAAAACACCCCGATACTAAAGCACAGGCCTCCGGCCACCAGCAACCACAGCCCAGCGCCCGGTAACGCCATATACAGCGGATAAATCACGCCAAGCGCAATCCAGCCCATCAGCAAATATGTCATGACCGATACCTTCGGAAAACGATGCTGGGCAATGAGCTTAAATGTCACGCCGCCGACAGCCAGTAGCCAGACAACAGCGGTCATCGTAATGCCGAGCCAGCCCCCCACTGACACCAGCAGCAGTGGCGTGTAAGTACCTGCAATCAATAGGTAAATTGCGCTGTGGTCAAACAGCTTCAGTAGGCCTTTGGCCTTTTGGTGGGAAATGGCATGATAAAGCGTGGAACTCAGAAACATCAGGATCAGCGTCACGCCGTATACCCCAGCAGCACCGGTTGCCAGGGGATCGTCTGCACGTAACAGCATAAACACCAGACCAACAATCGCGGCGACCAGGCCAATGCCATGGCTGACGCTGTTTAACCATTCCTCGACAACGGAATAGGCCTGTCGGGTGATATTGTCTACGGAGTTCTTCATCTGCATCCATCCATTCTACAATTCCAGCTTACAACTGTACACCCAAGCGCCTTTGGAATAAAAAGACAATTCTGTGACCACCCGAGCATGTTAGGTCACCATTAATACGTGGCACATCAGCTCAGTCGAGCAAAAAAATGTCACGCAATGATTGTTTACCGGGAATCGTAGGCAACCTCCCTCAATTACGGATGTCGTGCAATCGCTCATGCAGCCAGTTACCGGTATACTGAATGTCCTCGCCGGGGCACTGCATCTGGTAGCGTTTGCCGGTCCAGGAGCTTTTACTGGCCAGGTTGTCGATGAATTTTTCCGCGGTAGCGGCGTACTTCTTCCCCCGGCGCCACTTCAGCCGAAGATGGTCTGCCGCCGGTCCTGATTGGTATTCACGGTCATTTCGGATAAAAATACAGGAGCTGGTGGCGACCAGTTCGATGAGTTGAGTGATTTCCTGGCGGGCCTGTGTCTCGCGCTCCTCCGATGCTGACGCGTTGACCCAGAGTCCGGCGGTCAGCAGGAATATCGGCGCCCAGCCGATACCATTACCTGGTAACATTAGTTTTGCCCCCCTCCAATCGAAATGTGGCCATAAGCGGATTATGATCCGATGTCGCAACTGCTTCAGTCCGGCTGCTTTCCCACGCCAGCCCTCTCACCCAAATATAGTCCAGTGGCAGTCCAAAAACACTGACACGCTCGTCCACCGAAAACGGCACTTCTCGCAGACCCGCAGCGGTCATCAGCCGGATCATTTTCTTCAATCGCCCCTTACGCCAGGTATTGAAGTCGCCGACTACCACCGCCGGTCCCTTCACTGCCCGGAGCAACTGGCTGACCTGGGTTAACTGGCGCTCAAAATCCGCCAGACCAAAGCTGAAATTCACTGCATGCACATTGACTACCAGTAAGCCATGGAGGTGACCCGGTATAGCAAACAGTGCTGCACCTGTTGCCTTGGGGCTGCCGAGCCATGGCTCCACCACCTGCAGCCGGCAGACGATATCAGGCGCAACGTCGCTGAACATCAACAGGCCACTGTGGTAGGCGTCTGTGCGATACCCCGGCGCGAAAGACCAGAACACCTGCCCAGGCTTGGCATTGTGCATCTCACGGCTTAGTAACGCTTCCTGTAACAGCACGAGTTGCCGTCCTGTGCCCAGCCGTCTGAGATCGGCCAGCCAGCCATCATTGGTCCCCTTTTGTACGTTCCAGCTCAGTACACTGAGGGAGTCCCCGGGGCGAAGCAGGGCGGACGCTTTATGACCTTCGGCATGCGTATACGACTGCATCGCCTGAATACAGGCTTGCAAATTGCCATACATGGCACCATCGTGATTGGTGTAATCAATCCCGGTGTCAGGCTCACCAAACGCCGGGGGCGGGACGTACTGCGCCAGCAGGGAAATCAGTATGAAAAGGCGACCTGACCAGCGTTTCGGCCAGATGCGCCACCGCAGTGAGTCGGTACAACGATTGTTCTGAGTCATTGTCTAACTATAGCCGCAAATACTCAGAACAATCGCCGACCAGACAAAATCTCTGGTCTCGCACAAGTCTTCCCGGGCGGAAACGTAAAGAGAACATGGTACTTCGGGGACGTTTCGCAAACGCGCCCTTCCAAAACTGAGGCTGTCGGTGTGCAGTGTTAACCACATTGCCGTTTTACTTTGCTAGGATAGGACGGAACAGTAAAACAACAGGACAACAATTATGAACACAGCGCTTTTGCTCTTGTCAGCAGCGTTTATGGCGGTGAGTCCGGCAATGGCTGATACCAGTGCCCCGACGTCAGCCGTTGAAAAGAGCGGCGAGATTAAACCCGGCAAAGACTACCACTCGTTTGCTAATCCCGATGAAATCAGAGTTACCCACCTGGATTTGGATTTGACGGCAGACTTTGACAAAAAGCAGTTATCCGGCAGTGTCAGGCTCTCGCTCAGCCGCGACGATGAAAATGCCAGTGTGCTCACGCTGGATACGCGGGCGCTGGACATCGCAGAAGTCAGTGTCACAGGCAAACCGGTGGACTTCGAGCTGGGTGAGCCTGACCCGGAGCTCGGCACCCCGTTACACATCACCTTGCCTGAGGGCGCAAAAACCGTCACCATCGACTACGCGACGTCGCCTGAGGCGTCTGGCGTGCAATGGCTGACGCCGGCGCAAACCGCTGGAAAAAAACACCCCTTCCTGTTTACCCAGGCGCAGGCTATACACGCACGCAGTTTTATTCCGCTGCAGGATTCGCCAAAAGTACGGGTCACCTATGACGCAACAATTCATACGCCCGAGTCGCTGCTGGCCGTTATGAGCGCAGCCAATACGCCAGACACGCCGCGTGACGGCGAATACAAATTCACTATGCCGCAGCCTATTCCGTCTTACCTGATTGCCCTGGCAATAGGCGATTTGGAGTTCAAAGCGATGGGCGAACGAACCGGCGTCTATGCCGAACCCTCTGTGCTTGATGCTGCCGCACGCGAGTTTGAAGACACGGAAGATATGCTCGAGGCCACAGAAAAGCAGTACGGGCCCTACGGTTGGGACCGTTACGATCTGCTGATATTGCCCCCCTCATTCCCGTTTGGTGGTATGGAGAACCCGCGTCTGTCGTTTATTACACCCACCGTCATTGCCGGTGATAAAAGCCTGGTATCGCTGATTGCCCATGAACTGGCGCACAGCTGGTCAGGCAATACTGTCACCAATGCCACCTGGCGGGACTTGTGGCTGAATGAAGGTTTCACCACCTATCTGACCTACCGCATCATGGAAATGATTTACGGTACCGAGCGTTACAAAAAAGAGGCGGTACTGGGCTATCAGGATCTGCAGGAAGACATTGAAACTTTGCCGGAGAACGACCAGATCCTGGCGATTGATTTGCGAGGGCGTAATGCCGACGATGTTTTTTCAGACATCCCCTATGAAAAAGGGGCACTGTTTCTGCGTGAAATCGAGCAACGTATCGGGCGTGACAACTTCGATGCGTTTCTTACCCAATATTTTGAAGATTTCGCCTTTGAAAGCATCACCACCGATACCTTTATCAGCTATCTGGAAAGCACCCTACTCAAGCAGTATCCCAACAAGCTGAGTAAAGCGCGCATCAACAGCTGGATCTTCGAACCTGGTATCCCACAGGGCGCGCCAGTGCCGGAGTCTGATGCGTTTGTGAAAATTGACGAGACCCGTACGGCCTGGCTAAACGGCAAGGTTGACGCTGAGGCTATCCAAACCAAAGACTGGACGGTGCATGAATGGCTGTATTTCCTGAATAATATGCCCGCGTCGCTCAGCGAGAGCCAGCTCAGTGCACTGGACAAGGCCTTTTCACTGACACAGACGCAGAACAATGAAATCGCCCATAGCTGGCTGATGATTGCTGTTAAAAACCAGTATAAACCGGCCTATGACAGGCTTTATGACTACCTGGTGAACATT
>CAZDUT010000150.1:0-8009 GCA_964508695.1 uncultured Alteromonas sp. | reverse complement strand
CAAGACAATGGCCACCAGCACCGAAAATGTCATGGCCGATACGATAGTGATAGAAAACTGACGGTAAATAGACCCCGCCGAACCACTAAAAAACGCCATCGGAATGAATACGGTAGAAAGGACTACGGCGATACCTATCAGTGCACTGGTGATTTGCGACATGGACTTTTTGGTGGCCGCCACCGGATCCAGGCCTTCCTCTTCCATGATACGTTCTACGTTTTCAACCACAACGATAGCGTCATCGACCAACAGACCGATCGCCAGCACCATCGCAAACATGGTCAGCACATTGATGCTGAAGCCAAATGCATAAAGCACCGCAAACGTGCCTAACAGCACCACCGGTACCGCGATAGTCGGCACCAGCGTTGCCCGCCAGTTTTGCAGGAACAGCAGCATCACCAGAAATACCAGTACAACCGCCTCGATCAGGGTTTGCACTACTGACGAAATGGACTGATCGATAAACGGCGAACTGTCGACCGGATACACGACCTTAACACTGTCGGGCAGATTGGCACTGAGCTGCTCCACCCGCTGTTTAACCGCGGCGATGGTTTCCAAAGCGTTAGCACCCGATGCCAGGCTGACCGCCATGCCGGAAGCGGGCTGGCGGTTATAACGGACAATATTGTTGTATGACTCTGCCCCCAGTTCGACACGGGCGACATCTTTTAAGCGCACCTGAGAGCCGTCGGTATTCACCCGCAGTACGATATTCTCAAAATCCTGTACGGTTTGCAGACGTGACTGCGCCTGTATGGTGGCATTTATTTGCTGGCCTGCAACGGCTGGCATGCCACCTAGCTGCCCGGCTGACACGTCGGTATTCTGGACTTCTACTGCGCTTTGTACATCGACCGGTGTCATGCGATAACTGTTGAGTTTGTCCGGATCGAGCCAGATACGCATTGACCGCTGCGCACCAAATACGCGCACACTGCCTACGCCGTTTACCCGGGAAATAGGATCGCGGAACTGCGAAATCAGCATGTCACTTAAGTCGTACTGACTGAATTCATCGTTCTCGGAATAAAAACCAACCGCTAAGGCAAACGCATCGTTAGACTTCGTGACGGTTACCCCTTGCTGCTGTACCTGCTGAGGTAACAGCGGTACCGCTCCCTGCACTTTATTCTGGGTTTGCACCTGGGCGATATCCGGATCCGTACCGGGTGCAAAGGTCAGGGTAATGCTCATTGCGCTGTTAGAGCTCGATGCCGAGAAATAACGCAGGTTATCGATACCCGATAAGCTTTGCTCTATAACCTGGGTGACCGAACTCTCCACTGTTTCTGCAGAGGCACCCGGATAGCTGGCGCTGATACTCACTGTGGGCGGAGAGACTTTGGGATATTGTTCCACCGGTAGCTGTGTAATGGCCAGTACACCGGCCATCATTGTGATAATGGCCAGTACCCAGGCGAAGACAGGACGGTCGATAAAGAAACGAGCCATAATTTAACCTCTGCCTTAGCGCTGTGAAGCGTCAGAAGACGCAGATTCAGCCTTCCAGGGCTGCGGATTTACTGCGGCGCCGGGCTGCACTTTCTGATAGCCGGTAACGATGACTTTATCACCTTCTGCGACGCCGTCCGCTACGACGAACTGATCCTGATAGATACGCTGCGTTTTAAGGGTGCGCTGCTCGGCTTTGTTATCACTGTTAACGATCATCACCGATAACGCGCCGTTAGGCTGGCGGGTTGTTGCCCGCTGAGGCACCATCAGCACCTGCTCGGTGCCGGTTTTAACATGCGCTTTCACAAACATACCGGGCATTAAATCGCCCTGAGGGTTGGGTACTTCAGCCCGCAGGGTAACTGCGCCCGTAGATTCCTGAACGGTAACTTCCGAAAATTTTACTGTACCGTTATGTGGATAAGCGGTTTGTCTGGTTTCGTCCATGGTCAGCGACACGGGTAACGACCCCCGTTCGCGCATGGTCTGACGCAGCGACAGTATTGCATTCCCCGACTCCTGCATATCCACAAACACAGGATCAAGTTGGGTAATGGTGGCGAGTTGCTGGGATTGATTGGTTGTAACCAGCGCACCTTCAGTGACATAAGAGCGACTGATTTGGCCACTGATTGGCGCATAGACCTTGGTGTATTCCAGATTAACCCGCGCCAGCTCGACCGCAGATTCGGCAACACTGATTGCCGCGACGGCCTGGTCTTTTTGCGCAATCACATCATCGTATTCCTGCTGGCTTATGGCATTTTGCCCCACCAGATCGTCATACCGCCGCGCCTTTGCTTCCAGTGCCTTGAGGTTTGCCTGTGCGCTGTTTTTATCTGCCAGGGCACTGTTTAACTGCGCCCGGTAGCGCGCATCATCAATTTGATAAAGTTGCTGGCCTTTCGCTACCTGTGCGCCTTCTTCAAACAAGCGCTGAGTGATTACACCATCTACCTGCGGGCGCACCTGCGACTGTCGGGACGGCGTAACCCGGCCGGGCAGCACATATTCATTGGTCATCGGTTGTGGTGTGAGCGTGATCACCGATACTGCCTGCGCAGGAGCCTGTTGCCCCTGACCGGATGCCTGTGCCGGCTGGCTTTCATCGGAACAACCGATAAGAAGAGTGGCTAGCGCCAGCATCGCGGCAGAATGAATGATTTTTTTCATAATCTGTTAATTACCTTAAAGACACACTGGACAGGGTGATATTTTATGCTAACTTAATATACATACACGCATGTATGTTGTCAATTTCCACTAAAGGTTACCCGCTTTATGCGCCGTACAAAAGAAGAGGCAGAACGCACCCGGCAAGCCATCCTGGATGCTGCAGTAACCGTATTCAGCGACCAGGGAGTCGCGAAAGCTACACTGCAAAATATTGCCCGGGAGGCCAACGTTACCCGGGGGGCTATCTACTGGCATTTTGCCAGCAAAGTGGACATTTTTGATGCATTACATGATCATCTGCATTCTCCGTTTATCCAGCGAATATTGGAAGGGCTGGAAGTCGAACACACCGATCCCGTCGGTCAGCTGCAAAAGATATGTACCGACATTCTGCAGGATTTGGATCAGGAGCCGCAAACCCAGCAGCTGCTTAACCTGTTTTTGCTTAAATGTGACTATTCTGGCGAATTTGCTGCCAGTAAAGCCAAATTCCTGGAAAAGAAGCGCAGCACCTACGACGCATTTTCAGCCTACTTCAAAAAAGCCATTAACGGCGGCTATATTTCCTCTGCCGCTGATCCGCATCTGCTGACGCTGGCGTTGCAAAGCCTGATGCACGGGCTGGTTGTCGAGTACCTGGAAGATCCGGCGACGGTAGATTTGAAAAATAATGGACCCCGACTGATGGCCATGTTGTTTCGCAGTTTTAAAAACAGCTAATTTGTCAGACCTGGCGTAGCGATGCGCACACTACGCCATAGGCGTGCACCAGTTCTTTGGCCGCTTCGGCACTGCCGCCCTTATCCGGGTGGTGCCGATGAACTAATTTACGGTATTGGCGCTTTACCTGCTTGAGTGTGAGCACGGTACCTGGCTCAAGCCCCAGTACTTGCCTGGCATGCGCGATATCAGCCTGTGACAACGTTGCGGTATGCCTGGCACCTCCCAGTTGCCTCCAAAAATCATCGAGCAAGGCATCAACATCCGATTCACTGGTTTGGCTGAAATTGTCCCAATTCAGGTAGTACTCCCGCAATTTATCCTCGTGGTCGGGAAGTGTCAGGCCGGGCTCAGTCGGCTGTAATAGAATATTAAGAGTGTGGATCTTAAGCTCGCCTGTTTTGTCGCAGCGCCAACGGTCTCTTACCAGATATAAGGCATGAAACACAATAAAGTGTGTCCGGAACATCAGCAAGGGATCGCGCAGTGCCTCTTTACTGAACAGCCCCAGCGCGGGCGCCTGCAGCCTGCTAATAAGTGAATGCTCACTTACCCCCGACCTGAACCAATCAACGTTATCTTCAAATAGATCGGCGAGAAATAAGGCAAAGTCATGTGTATGAATAGGCTGTCTCCGTGGCGCTCTGGCGTGGTAGCCCCGCACTGCCGTGCAGGAACGTCAATGGTATCAGTGTGCCAGTTTTAGCATGGCCACTCCGCCGACAATCATGGCGACGCCAAGATAACGTAACATACTCGTGGGCTCGCCGTAGAGCAGAACGCCAAGTACAAAGGTTCCGGCGGCGCCGATGCCGGTCCAGACCGCATAAGCTGTGCCCATGGGAATACTTTTTTGAGCCAGCCACAGGCAATAGCCACTGGCGCACATAAACCCCACCGCCATTGCAATGCCGACAAAACGGGTTTCTGTTTGTTGCGCCAGCTTCAGGCCAACAGGCCAGCCAATTTCCAGTAATCCCGCGACGACAAGATAGATCCAGCTCATTTCAACTCCCGCAATTGACATCCCTCACTCACACCGGCACGCCCGCCACTGTATGTCGCTGTGCACCATTTCGGCGTTTATTTCCCGTCCATGATATCACTGATACCCATGACGGGCATGGTTGTGCTGGCAGACCGCCCTGCCATAACCTGCCGCCCCTGTCATAGCGAAAACAACGCTCAGAAAGACCCTGCCGACCGACCCGCCACGTTGTTTTTAGTCACAAACTATGCACCTTCGATCAGCTGAAATTTATTGATTTTGCGCTAGAATTCCAGCCTTTGTCACTTTATGCTGACGAAAAACAATGACATGGAGTGCTGTTATGAATGCGCGTAGCTTATTTGCATTGTGCTTTCTATTATTGGCGGGACCGGGTATTGCCGTGGCGGCCACGATTGAAGATTTTGCCCGTCATAGTGAATTTACCAATGTGAAAATTTCCCCTGACGGGAAACACCTTGCCGTATTAATGAATGACGATTCACAATTGTCACTGGCCTTTTTGCGATTGAAAGACCGAAAGCCCATATATGCGTTAAAGTCTGACGACGATGATTACCCGATAAATTATTACTGGGTAAATGATGAGCGTGTGGTGGTTGAAATCGGTAAACGTTCGGGCGCGCTCACCAGTCCTAGCCCCTCAGGAGAACTGTTTGCCGTTAACGTCGACGGCAGTCAGTCCAGAATGATTGCAGGGTACCGCTCGAAAGAAGGCACGGCACTGGGCGCCAACGGTTATTTTGTGAAAGATATCCTGGAAGACGACAAGAACTATATCCTGGCCAGTAAACGGTCACTGTCCAGAAGTGGACCGGGCATTAACAAGATCGTCAAACTTAATGTGTATAACGGTAAGGAACTGGAAGTTGAGCGCTCGCCGATCTCCTATGGTCGCTTTCTGCTGGATAACGACGGAAAGGCCCGGTTTGCCTGGGGCGTGGACAGTGACTATACCCTGAAACTTTTTTACCAGGGCGAGGATGACAGTGACTGGCAACTGTTTAAAGATGAAAAGGCCGGTGACTTCCAGCCGGTTGCCTTTAACGCCGACAACAGCAGCGTCTATGCGCTGTACAGTAACGATGGCAGTCCTCAGGGACTGTATCGTTATGATCTGGAAAATGGCAACTCTGCCGAACTGTTTCGCAGCGAATTGGCGTCTCCCACTCAGTCTCTGCAGTCAGGCGTCAACCAGGTGTACGGCCTGCGACTGGACGAAGACTACCCCACGTATTTGTTTTTAAACGATGATAGCAAGATGGCGAAAGTGCACCGCGCGCTCGTCAGCGCGTTTAATGGTGACATTGTGGATATAACCAGCAGCACCCGTGACGCTGCGAATCTCATCGTCAGAGTGAGCAGTGACCGCAACCCCGGCAGTTACTATCTGGTAAATGCCGATAAACTCTCAGCCACGCCACTGATGAAAGCCAGAAGCTGGCTTAAACCCGACGATCTGGCAGCCACAGAGCCATTCAGAATTAAAACCCCCGATGGCCTCGTGTTAAACGGCTATCTTACCCTGCCTAAAAGGGCATCGAAGGATCTGCCTATGGTGGTGATGCCTCACGGCGGACCGCATGCCCGTGACTATTGGGGTTTTGATAATTATGTGCAGATGCTGGCGGATGCAGGCTATGCCGTGGTGCAGGTCAACTTCAGAGGCTCAACCGGCTACGGCAAGAGCTTCGAGGAAGCCGGCTGGGGCGAATGGGGCGGAAAAATTCAGGATGATATCACCCTGGCTACCCGTTACATGATCCAAAGTGGCGTTGCTGACCCTAAACGCATTTGCATTCTTGGCGCCAGCTTTGGCGGCTACAGCGCTATTCAAAGTGCAATCAGAGAGCCTGATCTCTATCAATGCGCTGTCGGCTATGTGGGCGTATATGATCTGCCAATGATGTATAACGAAGGCGACATCACCGAGGTCACGTGGGGTGATGCGTTTCTCGACAAAACGTTAGGCACCAGCACAGAGGAGCATATCAAACAGTCTCCGTCTCACAATGTGGGTGAATTAAAAGCTGCCCTCTTCTTAGTGCATGGTGCCCAGGACCAGCGCGCCCCGCTTAAACATGCCCAGGCACTGCGCAACGCGCTGGATAAACACGGCTATCCTTATAAATGGATGGTGAAAGAAAATGAGGGACATGGGTTTTATGATGAAGACAATATTGTTGAGTTGTTCACCGAAATCCGGGCATTTCTTAACAAGCATATAGGCGCCTGACGAGACCTGGACGGTTCGCCTGCGCCACTAACATGTCGTGTATCGACTTTAGTCTGGCAGCAGGCGTCGCAATGCCCTCACACAGTCCTGGGGCGCTGTCCTGATACCGTGTGATAACCATAAAAAAAGCCCGGCCATAGAGCCGGGCTTTTACAGGGGTAGGAGTGGATTTCACGGACAACTAATCAGCGCACCGTGGAAAGGCTACTGGACGCATTAACGCATTTTGCGACCAAATAAACCCAGGCCTATCAGCATTACGGAAAAGATACCAACTGTAGACGGTGCAGGGACTTCAGCCTGCAGGTTGACAGCAGACAGCGCCAGGCGCTGACCATTGTTCACTGAGAATTCAAAACTATTACCACCACTATTGCCATTTTCAGCCCAATAAAACGCAAACTGGTTGCGACCTGCATTCACTGCCATGTTTTCCTGGGCAATGACTTGTGAGTTTGCCCAGCTTCGTCCCCACCACAGGTTACTGTTAATGTCTGCCACCAGCACATCGTTCTGATACAGTTCAGCACCGTGGCCTGCATCCAGCCCGGCAAATAAACTCAAGCTCAGATCATTCCCCGGGAACAGGTTGATGGTCATTTTATAAATGGTGTTGTTGTTCGCTCTGCCATTGAATAACAAGGTGGCTTCATTAAACGGGCGGGTCGTGATGTCGCTGTCATCGAGCCCCATCCAGTAGGACGCCAGATCAACATTGATGTTGTTGCCAAAGGCCGCTGAGGCAGATTCAATTTTAACCAGCGCGGCATTAGCACTGAATGTGCAGGCTACCAAGAGGCTTAGCGTGGCAATGATTTTCTTGTACATTTTGTAGACTCCAACAGCTACGTACGACCAGTGTGTATAAGTTATAGACTTACATAAACCATGCCAAAAACTATCCCATTGAAATATATAGATTTTTTGAATATTAAAATCTGATGTGTAAAATTTTCAGACACCTTTGAGCCATTGCAACTGCTTACAACGCCGCTACTGGCGTACGCATTTGCCTCTCAACGCTCACAACCTGTGTAAATTTTTTTAGCATGACGCTTGATGGTGCTTTTGCACGCCTGGTGCGGTTACTGGCGGCGACACAAAAAACCGTGAAATGTACTTTATTGAGTCAGTGGGCAACGCGGCGTAAGGTGGGTTTAAGGTAAATCTCGTGGGACTTTTTCGACTGTCATGTCGTTGTAATTTGATTCTGCAGGCCTTTTTAATCTCAATAGAATTCCGTGCGCAATGCGTAATCAAAGTTTTGCTGAAAATCTGGTATGGCAGTATGGTCTCAGTGGTATCAGCCAACTTTCAAAGCAGTTAACATAAATTGTTGACTAGCGGTAATCGGTTGCTTGCTGATTTAGTCAGTGTTAACACTGACGACTCATTGGTGATATT
>CAZDUT010000149.1:0-8157 GCA_964508695.1 uncultured Alteromonas sp. | reverse complement strand
CTTTGACTATAGCTGGCAGGCTACGCGACTGGATTTGGTGCGTGACCAGCGCGAAGCCAATATTTTGTTAATTGCGCAGAGTGGTCCACGTTACCGCTTTGGCGATCTGAAAATTATCGGTGAGGATAAAGCGGAAGCTATCATCAACCGTCTGAAACCCTTTGAAACGGGTGAGGCTTACTCCGCGTCCAAGCTCACTAAATTTAACCGCGCACTCAATCAATCCGGCTATTTCACCCGGGTCATCGCGCGCCCTGTGGTCAGTGACGCCGATGGTCTGAATGTGCCTATTGAGGTGTCGGTCCAGCACCGGCCCAGAGACATCTTTGATGTGGGTATTGGTGCTGCAACCGATACTGGTCCCAGGCTGACACTTGGCTGGGAGCGACCCTGGGTAAATTCCCGCGGCCACTCCATGGAAGTGGACATGTTCTTGTCTTCACCTGAGCAGTCTCTGACCACGGATTACCGTATTCCCATGGAGAATATCTCCACGGATTATGTCAGCATCCAGTCCGGCTATCAGTTTATTGAGTACGAAAACTCGCAGACCGAAAGTGAAACCCTGTCTGTTTCAGCTCACCGTTACTGGCAAGCGGAAGAGTCACATTGGCAGAAAGATGTCTCGTTAACCTTTTTACGCGAAAAGTTTCTGCAGGGCATTGCCCCTCAGCTCACAACAAAGCTTCTGTTGCCCGGCTTCGGACTTCGCTATAACGATACCGACGCGGATTTGAATGTTAAAAATGGCACCTACGTGTCACTGCTTGCGCAATTCGGTCGAGAAGATGCAGGCTCGGACATCAATGTGGTGAAAGGCGTCGCAGAGGGCGTTATGATCCGCACTTTTTTTGATAAACATCGTGTCATGGTACGGGGTGAAATAGGCGCCATTGATACAGATCAGTTCAATCTGGTCCCGGCCTCACTGCGTTTTTTTGCCGGCGGTGACCGAAGTGTCCGTGGCTTTGACTATCGGGATATTTCGCCTAAAGTGACACTCAACAACCCGATTACCGGTGAGCTGCAGGATTATCCCATCGGCGGTAAATATTTGCTCACATCCAGTGTGGAGTACGCCTACCAAGTAGCCGAAAACTGGCGCCTTGCAGTGTTTACCGACGCCGGTAAAGCCACCAATGACTGGGATACTGAGCTCACCTACAGTGTGGGTACAGGGTTTCACTGGTTGTCCCCTATCGGACCGGTACGCGTGTATCTTGCACGCGGCTTTCCGCCCGTCGGTAAAAAAACCTGGCACCTTCACTTCATGCTGGGTCCGGAGATTTTATGAGGAAGCGCACGATCCCATTGTGGCTGTTGTCGCCCTTTGTTGTACTCGGACTGTTGTTGGGGCTGCTGATGAGTCCGCTGGGCACGCCGATTTTGCGGATTGCTGCCGAAATAGCCGTTACCGGTCTGTCGATTGAGGATATCGATGGCAGCCTTGCCGACGATCTGACAATACACTCACTGAAATGGGAAAATGAGAACTGGCGGGTAGCAACCGGACGCGCCACGGTCAATATTGCCTGGCGCTGCCTGGCAGCACCAAGGGTATGTGTGGAGACGTTTTCCGCTGACCACATTAGCGTGACCCAACTGGCGGTGGCCGAACCGGAAGAATCTGCCTCTGACGAACCGTTCTCACTGCCGGTGCCTATCCGGCTCAGCAAGGTCGCCATAAGTGACGTGAAACTGGCGCTTAGTGATACCACTGTCGAACTGGCGCAGCTGACATTCTCAGCCCGGGCCTTCGAGCGTATTACACTGGTCAGCCCCCGGTTCCAGACCTTATCTGTCACCCTAAAAGCGCCTGCCGACTCGCCGGCACCGACCACCTTGCCTGACAGCTATGCGCTATCCTATACCCCGCCAGAATTGCCCGAAGTACAGATGCCAATTGCCATTGAAATTGAGGATTTCCTGCTTGAAAATGCCACATTACTTCAGGGCGAGACAGCACAAACCCTTAATCGCCTGGCCTTTTCCAATTTGCTGTTTGAAAAGACCACGCTGGACATTGATGCGCTTGACCTCGTTCACGAGCAGGGCGATTTGTCTGGTGATGTGAAAGTGTCTCTGGCCGACAACTACCCTCTCACTCTTGCGCTGACAGGCAGCGCACAAATCGACGGACAGACTCAGCACCTTTCACTCGATGCATCAGGCGCCGCCGACGATCTTAGTCTCAAGCTGGACGGTAAAGGGATGCTTGACGTCAGCCTGTCGGCCGAGGCGAATGTCTTAAGCGAAAAGCTGCCACTGGATGTGCAGGCATCATGGCCGGAGCAGCCGCTGATGAAGCTGGAGCAGGGCGCACTTAAATCTGGCGAGCTTACGTTAAAAGGCACCATGGGAGACTATCAGTTGCTAGCCAACAGCACCGCCGTGTTGCCCGAAGTCGGTGCGGTGCCATTCAATGCTGATGTCGTGCTTCAGACCCGCAATGTTTATGTCAACAAGCTTAATATGCAGCTGTTGGGCGGCCGGATAATTAACACCGGCACACTCTATCTGAACCAGCAGCTTTCCTGGAAGGGTACCACGCAACTGACCAATATCTCTGCCGACAGACTGCATGCCTACGGTCCCTCTGCATTAAACGGACAGTTCGCCAGTGTTATGCAACTCGCAGAAAAAGGCGTAGAAGTCAGTATTTCTGATCTCAGTATCAACGGCATGCTTCGCCAGTCACCTCTGGCCGTTGATGGTGCCTTTGTCTATTCGCAGCCCAGTAACATTATGGTTGGTAACCTGGTGGTTGAACAGCAGCAAAACCGGATCCAGGTAAATGCCCAGGTGTTTAACGAGCGCTATTTAAATGCCGATGTTCAGCTGAACCTGGTCGATGCCTCCACATTGCATCCACAGGTGACCGGACAAGGTAGCGGGGATATCCGTATCTACGGCCCCTGGACCAATCCGACCGCGTCCGGACAGCTCGCATTTGCTCACGTTCGCGTCGATCCGACGCTCAATGAAGCCGTGGCCAACCAGGGTGCACTGAGCGGTAAAATTAACGTTGACGGTACGCTGGCCGAACACCAACTGGCGCTGACGCTGGTAGCGTCCGATAACCGCGCGCACATTGTGACCAACGGGCAATGGCAAGAGCAACGCTGGCAGGGCGAGCTAAGCGAAAGCCAGCTTAGCGTACAAAACACCCAATGGACGCTGGCCCAGCCATTTACACTGTCGTTTTCCCCCGAGCCCGTCACATTTGCTGCCAACAGTCACTGCTGGCTGTCCCGGGCCGATGGAGAGTTGTGTATTAATGCGGTGGACTATCGCGACAACAATGCCACCTGGGATATTGTCGCAACTGCGCTTCCGGTAGGATTGTGGGCGCGCGAGCTGGCACCGGCTATTGTGGCTGAAAAGGCCGATGCAACCCTGAGTATTAATTCCCGGGGACGTTACCAGACTGATAAGCCCATCGATGCATCGTTTCATGCTGAAATCACACCCGGCACCTGGCGATTGGGCAGTGATCGCCAGATAAGCCTGTCGCTCAGTAAATTTGTTACCGACGGAACCTTTAAAGACAATACGCTAACGGCATTTAGTGAGATTGTCAGCCCTGAGCTGGGTGAGGCTACCGTTAACCTCAACACCGTGCCTCTGGCAGACAAGCCGCAGATCAACGGTCATGTCCGCCTGACCGATATCAGTGTGACACCGCTGCAGCCTTTATCGCCGGCTATACGTGAACTTACCGGCACCCTAAACGGTGACATTCGTATTTCTCAGGAGGAAGGGTTACCCCAACTGTTTGGCCAGCTGCGCATTGAAAACGGTGCCGTGGATATTAAAGACACGCCCGTAGCACTGAGTGAGTGGCAGCAGACTGTCTCTCTGACGGGCTCGGACGCCAGTTTTGAGGGGTCGTTCTTACTGGGCGAGGGCAATGGCTCATTGTCGGGTAAGGCCACCTGGGCCGATAAGCCTGAAGTATCGCTCACACTCAAAGGCGAACGGTTTGAAGTGCGTCAGCCCAATATGCGCTTCCACGTAACGCCGGATATTTCCGTCACCGCTAATGCGCAAATGCTGACTGCCGAAGGCAGTGTGGACATACCCTGGGCACGTATTGAAATTGAAGAGTTACCAGAGAGCGCCGTATCGCCCTCAAAAGATGTTCACCTGCGGGGTGAGCCGCCACCGGAAGATCCGCTGGATAAGGTCGACGCGACCATCATGGTAAATATCGATAAGGCCAAAGCGGGTCAGGTCCGGCTGGAAGCCTTCGGCGTTGAGGCACAACTGCATGGCGGCATTGAAATACAGACACAACCGGCATTGGTGGCGTATGGCGACGTACAGGTGCTGCAGGGCTCTTACTCCGCCTATGGCCAGAGTCTGTTGGTGCAGACCGGTGAGATTCAGTTTAACGGTCCGATAGATCAGCCGATGCTGTTGATAGAAGCAGTACGCGACCCGGCCAAAACGGATGATGGTGTGGTAGCGGGGATCCGTATTGACGGCGCGGCCGATGCGCCCCTGGTCAATCTGTTTTCCGAGCCGGCCATGGATCAGCAATCGGTGCTCTCCTATCTGTTAACCGGAAAGGGACCTGACTCTGATAGCACGTCACCGAATTACAATGCGCTGTTGCTCGGCTTTGGTATCTCCAGGACCGAATCACTCACTACACAGGTTGGCAGCGCCCTGGGTATTGAAGACTTCGCCCTGGGTACCAATGAATCGAGACTCTCGGTGACCGGTCAGATAAATGACCGTCTGTCTGTTGAGTACAATGTGGATGTCGGTTTATCGAACAGCGACAGTACCAGCCGTATTTTGCGCCGTCGTCAGGAGCCGCCCGACCTGGCGCTGCGCTATAAGCTGCTGCCGAAACTGTTCCTTGAAGCCGTACAAACCACTATTGAAGATGAGTCAGAATTTGCCCTGGATCTGTATTATGAATTTTTCCTGGGCGAGAACACCGATGAAGACGACGAGAACGACGACGAATAGTCATTGTTCCGTACGCCGCCTATGGCCTAATGTGGGCAGCGATCATTTATCTGGTGCCAGTGCCCGCAGACTGGCGTAGCGCTGGCGGAAACGTTGTTCGCGACGGTGCGCCCAGCGATACACAATAGCCATCACGACGACCATCACAGCAAGTGCAATCAATACCTGTACGTATTTTTGGGGAGGTAGTGCGCCCTGCCCGTAGGTCACGCCATAAAATATGATTATAAATAACGACATGAGCCACGCACTGTGCTTTGTCAGCCACGCAATACGGGCGTTATTGTGCATTTGCCGGGTAAGCAAGGCCAGGTAATCGGTGGTATTACTCAAGCCTCCAAATGCTGTTACCCGCCGCAGCCATAACAGGTACCCCAGCATTGGCAGCATGACAAGCCCCAGAATGATCACCATGATAGCGGTTGTCTGAGGCAGCGTAGACCAGCTGTACCATAGCAGCACGGCCACCGGCAGGACACTGACAATATCCAGCAGCATATAGCACCGCTGTCGCACCTGCTGACGACGATAATCCTTTTTTATTTTTTCGATATCGATAGTGCTTACGGGCTGGGCCTGCCACAGGGAGGCCAGATCATGTTCCTCATTCATTGTTAAAACTCCTCGATACCGTCGCCTTCGCGCGGTTAAGTAACACGCCGACATGATTTTTAGTCAGACCACTAACCTCAGCAATGTCGTCATAGCTCAGCCCTTCCAGCGACAGCGTCAACACCTGCCTGGCCTGCAGCGGCAGCTCCCGCACGCAACTTAGCAACGCCGACATAGTCTGCTGTTGTTCAAACGCCGCGTGCGGACTGCTGGTAGCTGCGGCAGCGGCCTCTGGCATCTCGTCAATGTGCCGTTCATGACGACGGCGAACCTGACCGGCCACGTGACTGACGGCCCGGTTGTGGGCAATTTTCAGCACGTAGGTTTTGAGGCTGCTGTGGCCATTAAACCGCGCCAGTCCCTGCCATACCGCCAGCGCAATTTCCTGCAATAACTCCTGGCGAATAGCTTCATTGGCCTCATACGCGCTGGCCACACGGCTAAGCAAACTACCGTACTGCCGGATGATGGCATTAAATTCGTCGCTCACATTACATCCTGTTTATCGTCAACGCTGACAACGCGATGTCGGCGGTTCCCGGTGACATTCGCTATGAAATTATTGGTGTTAGTCATGTATCAATAAAAAAACTTACACCACACTGTAATTTTTTTATGTGTTCGGTGACTGTATCACTGACCCTTTAAATCTGACACTTCGAGGAGAGCATAATGGAACCGATGACAGTCACACTGATTATTGCCGCTGTTGTAGCGGGCGCATTAACATGCAGTTACCTGGATGCAAAATACCAGTGGCGTTTAACAGACTGGCTGAATGGGCAGTGTAACAACCCCTTCATTGCGGGAGAAAAAGCACAGCTTCAACAGCAACTCACAGACAAAGATGCCAGGATCGATGCGCTCAGTAAGCGCATTGCCACGCTGGAAGCCATTGTCACCGAGCCAGGGTATGAGCTTCAAAAGCAAATTGACGCGTTATAGGATCATCAGCCGAGATCAGTCGTCGTGGGGCGATGCGCTGACAACACCGGCCGTCGCCACACGGGTGTTGAGCCAGCGGACCTTGCCCATGGCGACAGCGTTACCGGCCAGTACCACGATCACGCCAATAGCCGATAGCAGCGTCCAGGTATATCCCTCAAACACCGTTGAAATGGCAAGCGCCACAATGGGATACACCAGCACAACGTAAGCGGCGCGATCGGCACCCAACTGCCTGACAAGTTTCATGTAAGCACCGAAAGCCAGCACCGACCCGACCATTCCCAAATACCCGAGAGCGGCGTAAAACGAAGGGGACTCGGGGAATGAAAATGACTGCCGGGAAAGCAGCGCCGAACCATACAGAAACACCAGCCCGTAACTCATGGCATAGAAGTTCATCTGAACCACCGGCGTTCCGGCGTCGAGGATACGTTCGGAGACCACGTTGCCAAGTGACGCAAAAAAGAAAGACACCAGCGCAATACCCATCCCCATTGCCAGTACGGCGTCCAGTTTAACTTTGGCGAACTCCGGCACAAAAATGAGCGCGATCCCCAGCATCCCCAAAGTTGCACCTATCACTACCTCCAGACGGATAGGCTGGCTGAGCAATACGCGGCGTAATACCACGTTAAAATAGATAATACACGAGCTCATCAGAGCCAGTAGCGCGCTGATAATATGCTGTTGTGCCGCATAGAGTAGCGAGTAATCCAGGGTATAAAGGAACAGCCCGACTGCCGCCATCTTGACATGGATGTGCAGCGGCAGGCGCATGGGCAGCCGTCGGATAAGGCAGTAAAGACCAAGACACGCAGCGGCCAGTGTAAAGCGCCACGCCACGGCGACCACTTCCGGAGCCTGTCCCACCTGGTAGGTAATAGCTATCCAGGTAGAGCCCCATATCAGACAGCAAAGACCGAAAAGCAGCGAATTACTCACGTGCTGCCACGCACAAAATCACCGAGCTGAGCTACCACACTGTCCAGCAGTCGTTGTCTGGACGCCCTGGCAACCCAGGCATTGTGGGGCGTTATCAGCAAGTTTGGTGCGTCATAGTTAACGAGCGGATGATCAGCCGGCGGTGGTTCCTGACTGAGCACATCCAACGCCGCACCACCAAGTCGTCCGCTCTTCAGCGACGCCAGCAACGCCGCCTCATCAATCAAATCTCCGCGGGCGGTGTTAATCAGCAGACAACCGGGCCTGACTTTCGTCAGCATGTCACGGTTTATCATGTGGCGGGTGTCGTCGCTTAACTGGCAATGTAAACTCAGTACATCGGCGTCAGGTAACAGTGCGCTAAGTGTGGGGCGCGGATCGTCGCGTTTGCCGGGCCGCGCGGCGATGGTGACACGCATGCCAAGCGCCTTAAATAAGCTTTCAACCCGCTGGCCAAGTTCACCATGACCTACGATCACCGCATGCTTGTGGGCAAGTTCGGTCACCGGGTGATCCAACAGGCAAAACTGTTTTGACGCCGTCCACTTACCTGCCCTGACGTCGTGGTAGTAGGCCACAAAGTGCGTGGCAAGATTTAACAGCAGCATCAGGGTATGCTGCGCCACCGCATCAACACCGTACCCTGCGACATTGGTAACGGTGATTGACCGCTTT